>NZ_CP113977.2:1526902-1832282 GCF_026870175.2 Flavobacterium aestivum
GCACGTAATTCGCGGATTCCAACGTATAAAGATTCTTTGGTAACTTGTAATAATTTTTTGGTTTCGGGTGCTACCTCGCCAATCTCGAAAGAATAAGCATGGTCTCCATGATATCCGTTTTTGAATGCGCCGCAATCTACCGAGATCACATCGCCACTTTCTAATGGGGTATTGTTTGGAATTCCGTGTACCACTTGAGAGTTAGGACTCATGCACAGTGAATTTGGAAAACCGTAAAGTCCTAGAAAACTAGGAACTGCACCGTGATCTCTGATGAATTCTTCGGCTCTTTTGTCTAGATATAATGTAGTAACTCCTTCTTTTATTTCAGAAGCAATCATTCCTAATGTTTTTGATACGATCAATGCACTTTCGCGCATCAATTCTATTTCCTCACGGGTTTTTTGAATAATCATATTTTCAAATTTTCAGTTTGCAAAAATACACTTTTAAAATTATTTCTTTTGTGTTGCCTTTGTTTTAATTTTCATACTTTTAAAAATAGATATAAAACTCTATTGTGATTCGAAACCTATTTTGGATTTAGAACTTGCAGTATTTTAAATGTTTATATTAGCTAATAAATCAATTCGTTGCATTATGAATATATCCATAGACCAAGAAAATAGAAATAAAGAACAGGGATTGAAGAAGATGAAAAGAAATGCATTTATTTTTTTGGGATTTGCTGTGGTTCTTTTTGTGATAGGTAATGTTTATAAAATTGATTGGTTAAAAGCTTTCAGCGAAGCAGCTATGGTAGGTGGAATTGCAGATTGGTTTGCGGTAGTGGCTTTGTTCAGGCACCCGCTTGGAATTCCTATTCCGCACACGGCGTTAATCCCTAGCAACAAAGATAAGATAGGTGTAAATCTTGGGAATTTTGTTTCGGATGAGTTTTTGATAAGGGAAAAATTAGAAGTAAAAATTGAACATTTCAATGTGGCTGTAAAAGCTTCTGACTGGTTGATTGACGAAAATAATGCCAGTTTAGTAGCTGGCTTAATTGTAGAAAACGTGATTCCAGGTATCTTGAAAACCATTGATGATGATGAGGTAAAGCATTTTATTCACGCTCAATTTAGTGATAAACTAAGTAAAATAAATTTTGGAGAATGGATTGCTTATGGCTTGGAATCATTAGCAAAAAGTGAAAAACAAGAACAATTGGTTACTAATGTTTTGAAGACACTTATTATTGAATTGCAAAATAACAAACACCTGATTGAAGAAAAAGTAAAGAGTTCGACTCCATTTCTTTCCTTTGGCTTAGCCGATAAAAAAATAACTGAAGGTATATTTAATGGATTGTACGATTTTCTGGAACAAGCCAGTTATCAGGATAGCGCTATCCGCAAAAGGATAAATGACTATGTGATGCATTTTATTACCGAGCTGAAAAGTTCTCCGGAAATGCAGCAAAAAGTCAACGATTTGGTTCTTGGCTTTGCCAACAAAAAAGAAGTACAGGATTACATTAGTGGAATTTGGCTTGAAATCAAAACAGCCATTATGAATGATTTGGCTTTAAAAGAAAAATCAACGATCAAAAAAAGTATTGCGAACCTCATTCAGAGTTTTGGTAAAGGAATACAGGAGGATCAGCTGATGATGAACAAGATTAATAACTTTATAAAAAATGATGTCTTATCTGTTGTAATCAATAATAAAAAAATGATTGGTGATTTGATTTCTTCTACAGTAAAAAGTTGGGATACAGATGAGGTTTCCAAGAAGCTTGAGCTGGAAATAGGAAGTGATCTTCAGTACATACGAATTAATGGAACACTTGTGGGCGGTTTGGTAGGTCTTTTGATTTATGCCGCAGAATGTGTGCTGCATAGTTTTGTATTGTAACTGACAGCATTAGAAATAAAAAATCCGTCTTAAATTTATTGAGACGGATTAATTTTCTGGGCTATATTTTTTAGAGTTTTATAGTAACGAATGACATGTCATTGCTGCTGGTTGTTCGATTCCCATCAACTCAAGAATAGTAGGGGCAATGTCTCCTAAAACACCATCTTTTATTGATTTCAAATCTTTGTCTACCAAAATGATTGGCACAGGATTCGTTGTGTGCGCTGTGTTTGGACTTCCATCTGGATTAATCATGGTTTCGCAGTTACCGTGATCGGCAATTACAATAGTGGTATAATCATTGGCAAGAGCCGCTTCGATAACTTCTTTTACGCAAGCATCAACGGCTTCACAGGCTTTGATGGCAGCACTCATAACTCCAGTGTGTCCAACCATATCACCATTGGCAAAATTAAGGCATACAAAATCAACTTCACCTTTGTTTAATTCTGGAACCAAAGCATCTTTCAATTCATATGCGCTCATTTCGGGTTGCAAATCGTATGTAGCTACTTTTGGGGAGTTTCTTAATATTCTGCTTTCGCCTTCAAATGGAGTTTCTTGCCCTCCAGAGAAAAAGAATGTTACGTGAGGATATTTCTCTGTCTCTGCAATACGAATTTGTTTTTTGTTGGCTTTTTCTAAAACTTCACCCAATGTTTCTGTAATGTTGTCTTTATTATACACCACTTTTACATCTTCGTACGTTTCGTCATAATTGGTAAGCGTAACATAATACAGTTTTAGTTTGTGCATGTTTTGCTCGTGGAAATCCTTTTGCGAAAGCGCTTCAGTCAATTCACGTCCTCTGTCTGTTCTAAAATTGAAAAAGATAACAACATCATCTTCTTGAATTGTAGCAAGAGGTTTGTCGTTATCGTCTACCATCACCACTGGAGTGATAAATTCATCCGTTACATGGTTTTTGTAGCTTTCTTTTATGGTTTCGTAGGCATTTTTAGAATGTGTTCCAATTCCGTTTACCACTAAATCGTAGGCTAGTTTTACTCTTTCCCAACGTTTGTCTCGGTCCATAGCATAATAACGACCTACTACAGAAGCTAGTTTTACAGTGGTATTTGAGATATAATTTTCTAAATCCTGTATGTATTTTTTTCCTGATTTAGGATCTACGTCACGACCATCTGTAAAGGCATGTACAAATACGTTTTGCAAACCGTATTCTTGGGTTGCATCAATGAGTCCGCGCAAGTGAGATGTATGTGAGTGTACACCTCCATCAGAAAGTAATCCTAAAAAGTGTACTTTTTTGTTGTTTTGTTTGGCATATTCGAAGGCGTCAATAAGGACTTGTTCTTTTACCAAAGTTTTGTGTTCTACAGCAAGATTTATTTTGGCAAGATCTTGGTAAACTATTCTTCCGGCACCTAGGTTCATGTGTCCTACTTCACTGTTTCCCATTTGACCTTCTGGAAGACCTACATGTAAACCGTCGGTTCTTAATTGAGCATTAGGGTATTTTGTATATAGACTATTTATAAACGGAACATTTGCATTGTCAATTGCAGAAACTTTTGGGTCAGGTGATTTTCCCCAACCGTCTAATATCATTAGAATTACTTTTTTGTTCATGTCATTTTATTTTTCACAAAGGTAAAGCATTTCAAAAAATGTATACCGCTTTCAATATGATAATTATGGTTTCAAAAGGTTTGGCTTGATCAAATGAAATCGTTATAGTTTATAAGTTTGTGATTCCTAGAGTATATTTTTCACCTGATTGTAGTCTATAAAATACTTCACGCTAATAGATAAAGCATGGCTCAAGTCATGATTGTTAAGTAGATTGGTGTAATTGTTTCCAAAATCTTTGTTTATTAGATTGTCATATTTAGAGGCATTGCTTCGATACAAAATAGTCAGTTGGCTTCCCGGTGCGAACCACCAATTGTAAGATACATCTAAATTCCAGGTAATAAGATTTTGGTCTTTGTGCTCAGTATAGTTGTCATAAGGAGTTAGTCTTCCGTTGTCTTGCAGTTGGAAGAAGCTTTTATTCTCGGTATACGACCAATAATAACGAGCAGAAAGGTTGAAATTCATTTTGCTGCTCAAGGAATATTTTCCATTTAGGCTGTTGGTGTAATTAATGGCATTTCGGTTCGCATAGATTATGGTATTGGGAGCCAACTCATCATTATCTTTACTACTATCAACATAACCTTTGTTGTTGTTTTGACGGAAAAAGTTAAAATTATAATACAATGCTAAATGGTCGTTGAAACGATATCTCGGGCCAATAAAAAAGCCATATGACATTCTTTGAGGTTCATTCAATACAGCTATTGATGGATTGATGTCAATTGCGAATTTATTATTGTAGTTTGTTGAAATAGAAAAGAAGCCTCCCAAACGTGAAGGATCAATGCTGTAACGACCTTCGGTTCTAGGTTCGTAGTAATTGTATACTTCGACTGGTCGATAATTGATTCCAAAACCTACGTAATGGTTCTTCTTGGTAGTTGAATTTACATTGAGATTAATTTCGTTAGATTGTAGTTTACCTGTCTCTTTTTGAAATTGAATATTGGAATTAATGTTTGTATTGAAGGAATTAAATATTTTGGTAGGGCTAAGAATCCTATAGCTGGTAAATCCATCAAAGCTGTAATAATTGGTTTCGAAAATGATTCCTAAATCATTGTTGTCAAAGTCTTTTGTAACGAGTTTTGAGCCTAAATTATAGCGAAATTTGCCACTCGTTTCTGCAAAACTGATAGAGGTGTTAATTCCTTTTTTCTTTTCTTCAATGTCATTGACATAACTGTATTCTAAATTCCCAAATAAATTATAAGTGTTTTTGGTTGTGTTCAAATCCCATATCAAACCAGTGACATTACCGTCTCTAAAAGATCCATTTCGGGTAACATTTGTATTTATTAACGAAATAGAAGAATTTTTATGAAAGCGTTGGTCAAAAACCAAGACATTGTAATTCGTTAGCGGTTCTACTAAAACACGTCTTGTTTCTTGGGTGATTGTATCCTTAATAGTGGCGTAGGTTTTTTTAGTGATCGCATTTAGATACCCAATTCCCAAGCCTCCTTTGGTTCTTCCAGAAACTTTGGTGGCATTATAAAGATCTACACTGGTTGGGTCTTCGATTATCTTTTCATTAGTGTTTGTCTCTGGAGAGTAGGGAGGTGGTCCACCAATTCTTCTGGAATAGAAAAGATTTCCTTTGCTGAATAAATCCGTCCCTTCAGTAAAGAAACCTCTGTTTTCATTAAATTGTTGTTCGAACGGAGTTAGGTTTAAAATTCGGTCATCATATTTAGTTTGACCAAAATCAGGAATTAGCATAGCATCTAGTGTAAAGGCGTCGTTTATTCCGTATTTGATGTCCAAACCTCCTTTTAATTCGCCATAGGTTTTTTGCTCATCATTTGCATAGGTATAAAAAGATGCATACGGTAAGAAGAAAAGTCTTGTTGGTGGGGTTATATTTTCAATCCCTTCCAGGATTCCGTTTTGTTGAGTAAATGTCCCAATTTTAGAATCAATAAAATTCCAGGAGTATTTTTGACGATCACGTCTTATTTCTCTAAAAAAGTTTACTCCCCAGGTTTGTTTCTTTTCGCTCGAAAAACGAAGAGCAGCATAAGGAATACGCATTTCTACAGCCCAGCCAAAAGAGGTCATAAGTGTTTTACTATCCCATACAGAATCCCATGAATAGTCTTCTCCGTTACTATCAGTAGCCAAACAATCGGCTTGCCCATTTGGGGCATTTACAAAAAACTGAAAATTTTGTTGACCATCATTGTAGCCATTGATGAAGATTCCAAAAAAATCGGCTGCACCAAAATCATCCCTTGGGGTTATTTCCTTTAGTATCTTATTAGGCTCATTGTCGTAAAGTAAGGCGCCTATATAAATAGCTTCATTATCATATAAAACCCGAACTTCAGTTCTTTTGTTTTCTGGAATAGGTTTTCCGTTATCAGGTTGAAACATCACGAAATTGGTCGCAATAGGAACTGATTGCCAAATTACTTCGTCTAATTTGCCATCTAGGATTATCTTTTCTGAGGTGAATTTTGTTTGGAGTGTCTTTTTTTGGCTGAAGCCAAGAATGCATTGAAACAAAAAACAGACTAAGATTAAATTTTTCATGGAGTGGTATATTGGTATAGTTTAATAGGTTGTGATAATAGACTGTTATATTTTGGTAATGTTACAGTAAATCTTCCTTTTTTGCGCAAAAATTTGCAAAATATGATATTTTATTACTCACTCATACTTGTCTGTAGTCTTTTTAGTGTTATTTAATAGGAATGTATTTTGTTTTTTGTTGAATAAAATACGATATCATAAAATGCTGTAAACGAGGATATAAATAGTGTCTTTGTTTGAAATTGTTGAATATTTGATAAAAGAGTATATAATTTATTGTAAACTAGTTAAAGTTGATTACTTTCGTAAAATGTCGATAAAGTGTTAAATTTAATCGACAAAAGGAGTTTGCGTTGCGTAAAAAGTTTTTTTATGTACATTTGCGAACATCAAAATACCACACAACTAACTGTTAAACAATGATTTATAAATTTTTTCTTTCATCTATTTTTGTATTTTTTTCGTTCAATTCCACTGAAAAAGAAATAAAATCTCCTCTATCAACTTCAAATAAAATTTCTTCTATAATTGCTGCTAAATCTAATTTTGATGCCAATATCGAAATGGTTTATAAGGCTCTTAATCCTAATAATTTTGAATTGCCAAAACAAGAAACTTTTGCAGAAGCTCTAAAAGGGTTTTATTTATTAAAAGAAAAAGGATTGATTAAGAAAGATATACTTACGTTGGTTGACTTTAGTTTATCCTCTAATGCTAAGCGTCTTTGGGTTATTGATTTAAAAACAAATGTAGTGTTGTTCCAGTCTTTGGTGGCACACGGAAGAAATACAGGTGAAGAATTTGCAACGCGATTTTCTAATGCGGCATCGTCTTTCAAAAGTAGTTTGGGATTCTATGCAACAGGAGAGATTTATAATGGAAAGCATGGTCTTTCTCTTAAGTTAGACGGTTTAGAAAAAGGCGTAAATGATCACGCCAGAGAAAGAGCTGTTGTGGTTCATGGAGCTGATTATGTTTCGGATTCTTTTATAAGAGGAAATAAAAGGTTAGGAAGAAGTCAAGGTTGTCCTGCAATTCCAGTTGAATTGGCAAGCGAAATCATCTCAGCTATTAAAGATAAATCGTGTCTGTATATCTATCACCCTTCTATTGATCGCGAAAAAGAATCAAAGCTAATTTCTTAATTTAATCTATTAGGTTTTTAGACATTAGACTATGTTCACCTACTTCTTTTATTTCAAACGGAAGTCCAATTTTATGAAAGCCTAATTTTTCATAAAAGCCCACAGCTGATGTTCTGGCATTAAACCAAATTAAATCGACATGGATTTCTTTGCAATAATCCTCGCAAAATAAAACGAGCTTGGCACCAATGCCTTTCTTTTGGAACTGATCTAACACAGCCATTCCTCGAATTTGATATTGGTTTGATGATGAAAAGTTATCGTTGTTTTTTTTATACAATGAAATGATACCTGCTAATTCAGTATCTATAAAAAAACCAAAATGTTGTGTTGATTTTAATTCATCACCGTCAAATTGACAACTGGATAATGGTTTTCCTTTACGAAGGACGGGTTGTCTAACAGAATAGGTCTCTAAAGCGGTGATTTTTTTGATATTTTGCATGAGGATGAAAAAAAAATAAAAGTATAACAATTTAGTTTTAAAATGGTTGCGACGAATAATGTTTTTTTTGAGTTTTTTTTTCAAAAAAAATTTGCAAATAACTGTTTTTATTAACTATCTTTGCACCCAGTAATGCGAAAGTAGCTCAGTTGGTAGAGCTCCAGCCTTCCAAGCTGGTTGTCGCGAGTTCGAGCCTCGTCTTTCGCTCTAAGTCAATTTGATTTTAAGGGTTAAATTTTAATGATTAATGCGAAAGTAGCTCAGTTGGTAGAGCTCCAGCCTTCCAAGCTGGTTGTCGCGAGTTCGAGCCTCGTCTTTCGCTCCAAAGCCTCAAACTTTGTTTGAGGCTTTTTTTTATCCAAAAAATAAAAAAAATAGACTGATCAAGGATCAGTCCTAAATAGTGAGTCGGATATTTCTTTGCTTGTTTGTGATATATATTCTTTACAATCTTTTGAAATGCAGTTTCGTCAGTTTCTAAGATAGAAATTTGAATAAGTTCTTCAATTTCGTTATTTGAAAATTCCCAATTTAGTTTCTTATTAATTCTTTCGTATATAAGATCAGTATAACATAGTTTGTCTAAGAATTTCTTTCTGACAATTTTCCATTATTGTTATTGTGCTAATATTTTTTATAATCTTATATTCTGCTTCTTCTAAAAATAGCAGCTATCAGTCATCTTTATTTCTTGAAATAAAATTTCCTGCGATATGATTATTGTATATCACATCTTTCAAATTTCGGGAAATTGGAATTTTATTATTCCCAATTTCCAATGTATTACCTTCTATTGCCTGAATATGTTCAGTATTCACAATAAAAGAGCGATGAGTTTGAAAAAAAATGTCAGATGGAAGATTATCAGTCATCATTTTCATCGTACAGTAAACCATTTCTTTTGAAGAAGTAGTATGAATCACAACATAATTTTCCATGCTTTCTATAAAAAGAATATCTTTCAGCATTATTTTTTTTGTTTTCTTATCTGCTTTGATAAAGATGTGGTCCCGATTTACAGTTTTAAGTTCCTTTTCGTGGTGATCGTATAATTTATTAACCGATTTTAAAAAACGATCATAAGAAACTGGTTTTAAAAGATAATCAAATACGTTCAGTTCATACCCTTTTAGAGCATATTGTTCATAGGCTGATACGATAATGATTTTAGGAAGATTTACTGCAGATGCCAAAAATTCCATACCGGTTAATCCCGGCATTTCAACATCCAGAAATATGACATCTACAGATTCTTTCTTTAGAAGACTGTTTAACTCAATTGCAGTTTCACATTCGCCTGTTATTGAAAGAAAATCTGTTTTTTCAATATATCCTCTAATTCCTTTGCGAGCTAGAGGTTCATCATCTGTAATAATACATTTTAACTTCATATCTTTTTATTCTCTAAACAAGTCCAATATTTTAAAAAATCTATTCCTCATTTTGCATTTGAGTCAATAACTTAAATTTCGATATCATAAATCATATCATATAAATCGAAATCTTTTGCCCAATAATCTTTTCGAATTTCTTTTAGTACAAATCCGTTTTTCTGATAAAAGATGTAAGTGTGCTGAGATGTTCTCAAAGCAATCTTTTCAACCGTTGTTACTGATTTAAAAAAAATCAATTCTATACTTCAATAATTTTATTTCGTATTATTTAATTGGTAAAAGAAGCGTCGCTTTAAAAAAAAACTCACCAGCATGTGTGCGTAACTGATGTTTTTCAGGATAAAGCAAATCTAGTCTTCGTTTTAAGTTATTGAGTCCGATACCGCTGTCTTTTATATCTGAAGAAACGAATGTATCTGAAACTGAGTTTGTCAATTCGAAATATATTTGATCTTCTTTAAGTTTCAATATAAAATATATCTGATACAATCCTCCCACATATTTAAATGCATTTTCTAAAAGTGGCTGAAATAGTAACGGATGTATCCGCTGTTCTTTCAAAGTATTGTCAATATCCACATTTACTGTTAATTTATCTGTTTTTCTGAGTTGTTGAAAAGCAATATAAGAACGCAAATAATTTATTTCTTGATGAAATGCCACTTCCTGATTTACATCATAAAGCTGATAACGTAGTAATTCAGATAAATATTCAATACTTTTTTTTGCCTCTGTATTATTCTCATCAACCTGAAAATAAATAGTATTCAGGGCATTAAAAAGAAAATGTGGATGGTATTGAGCCTTCAGAAATTCAAGTTCGGCTTCATTTTTTTCTGCTTTTAATTTTTCGAGTGCCAGATTTTTTTCATTTACATTTTTCTCTGTAATAGTGTTGCGAATCAGTGTATAAAAAATAAGCAGTAACGGTAGATAGATTGCGTTAATCAGCATATAATCTATCCAACCGGAACCCATCAACAGCACACCTATCGCCTGCCCGCCTATCAGTAAAAGGTTCATACAGATAATCAATTCCGCAAGAACAAAAATATAATCTCTTCCGATCCGATTAACTTCACATTTTCTGAGAAGTTTTTGCCCCCATACAAAATTATATACATAACACATAAAAATAGAAAGAGTCAATGCTACTGCATGAAGTTTCATGTCTCCTCCCCAGAAAATGCCCTGATGCGTGAAATCAGTGACAGCTCTCAGTACATTATACATCAGCGTTCCCCAAACGGCGGGATAAATCCATTCAATTGCTATTTTTTTACTTTTACTCATTTTACGGGTTCTAATTTACTAATTGATATGCTTACTTTCTTCCATGTTTTCAATTTTTCGCATTGCTTTTGAAGAACTTCCAGAATCTGTGACTTTAACAAGCCATGAGCTTCCAGATTATTTACCAGTTCCGGTCTCAAAGCTGTGTTCCCCTTTCCTGAAGATAACGATCGTTAACTTCAGTAAAAGGATTAAGATCTCTGTAATTTGGACGAACAATGCGTCTTCGATATTGAAATGTCAGAGTATGTTTATCTTTTGCCGAGAAAGTTGGAAAAAGCTGTTCATAATTCCTAACAGGTGTCGAATTCCGAATTCCAGCAATGTAGCGTGCTTCGGTATCTGTTAATTCTAAACGGAGTCCTGCTTCGGTAGAAAAACGTTCTGACCATTTCTGACCCATCTGGAGATAGCCTGTCAATATATTTTCTTTATAAAAAACTGCTGTTTAGTTTTTCATCCTCAATCCATTCGCCTGACTGCAGTGAATTATACAATGCACCATTGTCAATAGCAATTGACAAGTATTTGATGCCTGAATGAAATATAGATTTATCTGAGATGTCATAGCCGATATTAGACTGCAGATTCGTGATTTTGATATTTTCTCCCATTTTTTTTCCCATTTTTCCCTGAAGTTCATCTTCAGAATCTGGATTTGACGATTGATCCAGTTTACTTGTCTGTTCCAATCATAACCAATCAGTGAAAACAATAATTTATAATTGCCCTTTTTTATGTTTTGTATTGTATAACTTCCATCCAAATCTGTTTGGGAACCTGTTAGATAACTTGAGCCCTCTTTGAGAACTATAATGGTTACACTCGTAAGAGGCTTTTGATAATAAGTCGTTTTCCCAGAAATGTTTTTCTGGGCCTGCAGTCCTAGTGACATTATGAATAGTACTGCATGCATAATGATTTTTTTTGCTTTCATTTTTATTTTATATTATATTAATGAAGGCAAAACTATTAGGACAATAGTCATTGAAGAAATTTTCTTGACCAATAGTCAGAATCTGCTGATAAATTGTAAAAATCATGCTGGGTTTAAAGAAATGTTAGAACAATCGCATTCAGATATAAAAACTTTTAGACAAAAAGGCGTGAAATAAAAGATTCTTTAATACAGTTGCCTTGATAAACAATAAGGCAGCTTTTTTCTGCTTGATATCATTCTGGCCACAGCTGATATAACCACGATGATAATTGATGCTTACATAGAAAAAGACAGTAGGGCATTTATGGGAGGGTTTTCAAGATAGGAATATTTTTTACATTTATTGGTCAGCGGTTACCATTTTGCCGATCTTAGTATATTATTAACTATAAAAGTAAGTCTCGAAAAAAACAAACTAACATTAGCAGACGATTTCAATACTGTCAGTAGTTTTAGTCTTTCAAAACTACCGCTATAATCATATTACCAGGAGCTGTTCTAATATAGATTGACTTTATTTATCATAACTAAATTTTAATGCTGATATTTTTTGAACAATAATTTAAATTTACTTGTATAATTTGATTTCTATATATCCAAAATTAACTACTGAAAATTATATGCTCAAATCAGTTTTCTGAAAATTTTAGGCTGATTAATTTAACATTTGACCTCTGCGATACATACAAATAGCTCACGAATCAAAATGCAGAATAATTGTCTTGCAAATTCACTTGAAAATATGCCAATTTCTTCAAAGCTTGCATAAAATGGTTTGTAAATTGTTCAGTAATGGGGCATAAAAAAAGTGCTAAATCTTTTGATTTAGCACTTTTTTTATGCCTATTTGCCACTGATTTACAGACTTTATTTGTTTGAGAGTTATGACTTAACTCCTTAATGGTTTTTGTTTTTTTATTTCAAGTCGCTTAAATTAGTGCCGCTAGCAACTTCTTCCGGTTGTTGGTTTTGTTTAAACACTCTGGCGCTTAAATCTCCTTTTAGAATAATAGAGTCTCCTTTTACATCTAACCAGCTTCCTTCTCTTAATCCTAAAACCGGCAAAGAATTGAAAGTGTGAAATTCTTTTATTCTTGTTTCTCTGGTTTCTCCCATATGTTTTGATTGAGTGTCTGGATCTAAATAATGTGCATTTAAATTAAATGGGATTAATCCTAAAGTCTGAAAACTAGGAGGGTAAACAATTGGCATGTCATTAGTAGTTTGCATGGTTAGTCCGCAAATATTACTTCCTGCGCTGGTCCCTAGATAAGGAGTTCCAGCTTTAACAGTTTCTGCCAAAACATCCATGACTTTATTTTTATACAATTGGGAAACTAGTAAAAAAGTATTTCCGCCACCTGTAAAAATTCCTTCAGCTTTTTGGATGGCTTCTACTGGATTTTCGAATTCATGAAGTCCTTTGATTGTTTTGTTTATTTTGGCGAAAGCCAAAGCAGCTTTGGCAGTGTATTCGTCATGAGTAATACCGCTGGGTCTTGAAAAAGGTATAAAAAGGATTTCTTTACAATCTTTAAAATGCAAACTTAATTCAGGTAATAAATATTCTAGATACTCACCTCCGTGAAGAGTTGAGGTGCTGGCAATAATACAATTTTTCATTTTTATTTAGATAAAAGTAGTTTGCGTAAAGATATAAAAATGAAAATCTTGAAAGGGTGAAGGTCAGCTATTAATTAACAATTATTTATTAAAGCATTAGTAATTAATTTGGAGGCTATTGGGATACTTTTACATTTTGCAAATGAGAGATCATGACTAAAATTATTATGTATTTGATTCAATATTTGGTTTTAATTTCGATACAAATGGTATCGCAAATTGCTATTTATGACGACTTAAATGATGAGCAAACTCTAAAGAGACATGTCAAAAAGGTGATTCAAGTTAAAAATTATAAAGCTCCAAAAGAGTTAAATGAATTTAAAAAAATCAGTAAATAATAGTTAGAAACGGTTTCATAACCTAATAAATGGCTCGTGAAAAAGAACATTACCTTTTTATTTTTTTTAGTATCTCTTTCTCTAGCTGTTTCTGCACAAGTTGGTGTAGAGAAAACGATTAAAGGGCAAATAACTGCTGATGCTATTCCTTTGAGCGGGATAAATATCATCAATACCTCAAGTAAAATAAAGACATTGTCAGATCAATATGGTAATTTTTCTATTACTGCAAAGGAAGGAGATGTGCTGAGTTTCTCGGCTGTTGATTATGAACCTTTGCGGAAAATTATAAACAAACAGGAATTTAATTTAGGGAGTATTGTCGTGAATATGACGGCTACAAGTATTGAATTGAGAGAGGTTGTTGTCAATAAGCATTCAGAAATAACCGCAGAAAATTTGGGAATAATTCCTCAGAATCAAATTAAATTAACACCTGCAGAAAGAAAGGTGTATACAGCAACTTCTACTCCTACAGATGCATTATTAAATTATTTTTCTGGTAGAACCAAAATGCTTAAAAAAGAAGTGGCTGTTGAGCAAAAGGAGTCTCTAATGGCAAAATTAGAATATTTGTTTGAGGATAAATATTATATAGAAACCCTGAAAATACCGGAAGAACACATCAAGGGGTTTCAGTATTATTGTGTTGAAGATGCTGATTTTGCAAATGCTTTAAAATCAAAAAACAAAACTATGAGTATGTTCTTGATTGTGGGTTTGGCTTTCAAGTATAATAAAAATAGAGAGAACACAACTGAAGGCAATTAGTTGTAAGAGGTATGTTTTGTCAATGAAATATTGCTAGTTATGAAAAATAATTTAATTGTGCTGTTTGTTCTTTTGCTTCAAAATCAGCTAGTTGTTGCTCAAGAGGATGTTGAAAAAATTATTACGGGAAAAGTGGTTTCAGATTCTAAGCCATTGGAGGGAATTAGTGTGGTGAATAGCTCTAATAAAATGATGGCAGTATCAGATGAAAATGGTTGTTTTTCAATTTTGGCTAAAGATAAAGATGTCTTGAGTTTTTCTGGAATAGATTATAAGAATTTGCGGAAATATGTATACAAGCATGAATATGCATCAGGAACTTTAGAAGTAAATATGACTTTTAATAGTATTGAACTAGATGAAGTGGTTATAAATAAAAACGCGAATATTACTGCCGAAAATCTAGGGATTATTCGGAGAGGACAAGTAAAATTTACACCTCAAGAGCGTAGATTGTATTCTGGCTCTTCAGGGATTCAAGGACTTTATAGTTTTCTTTCTGGAGAAATTGATGTTCTTAAAAAAAATGTTGAGATAGAAAAGAAAGAGCAGCTGTTAAAGAAAATGGAATATCTTTTTGGAAATAAATATTATACCAAAACCTTAAAAATTCCAGAAGAACTCATAAAGGGGTTTCAATATTATTGTGTTGAAGATCCGGAATTTGTAGAGTCCTTAGGTTATAAAAACAAAACGGTAAGCCTGTTTCTTATCACAAATTTAGCATCAGTATATAATAAAAAACGAATTGATGAATAATAAAGTTTGGGTGATACTTTTGCTTTTAGTGGGGCAATATTGCATAGGACAAACGAAGGTAAGACAATCTTTGCATGGTCAAGTTGTTAATGATTCTATAGCTGTAGAAAACGGATATGTTTTTAATTTAAATTCAAGAGTAACTACTTTTATTGGGAAGAATGGTTTTTTTGATATTCTTGCAATGCCAAAGGATACTTTGTTGATTACCAGTCTGGCTTTGAAACCCAAGAAAATGATTTTGGCTGATATAGATTTTAAAGAGAAACTATATATTGTAGAAATGGAGTTGTTCAACAATCAGTTAAAAGAGGTTGTTGTAGGGCGAAAAATCACCCCTAAAATTGCGGGATCACAGGAAATTGTTGATAAGCAGTTTTTTGATGATTCTCAATCTTCTCCATTGAATAGAACGATGCCTTATTATGGAATAGAAAATGGAATTAATTTTGTTAGAGTAGGTAAGATGGTTGCTGGTTTATTCAAAAAAAAGGATACAGGAAAAACCAACTTCATTCAGGATGAGATTTTTATAGATAAAGTGCAAAGGCAGTTTGGTACTTACTTTTTTACAAATACTTTGAAATTAAAGGAAGAGGAAATCAATCTTTTCTTGATCTTTTGTGATTCTGATGAAAATGCAAAGAAAGTATTGAGCTCTAAAGATAACTTTCAGATGGTTGATTTTTTGATAAACAAAAACATTGCTTTCAAAAAGTTGGTTGTACAGAATAAAACATCTGAGTAATTTTTTTAGTACGAATTTTGATGTTTTTGATTTGAAAAAATATAGAAATAACATATCCTTGGATCGAAGAATCAAATAAAGTTGTAAATTTAGAAAGTTGAAAGATGTTATCTTTAATGTCTTTATATTAAATCTAAAATGATTACAAATGAAAAGTAAAATAGGAATCCTTATTTTGTTGATGTGCTGTCAGTTTTGTATAGGTCAAGTACTGACCAGAAAGTCATTACATGGTAGGGTAGTAAATGATTCTATTGCAATAGAAAACGGATTGGTCTTTAATGTTAATGCCAAAACAGGATCTATTATCGACCAGAAAGGGTACTTTAGTATATTAGTAAAAGTAAAAGATACTTTGGTTATTTCGAGTTTAGGGTTTAAAACCAAAAAAATAGTACTTACTGAAAAAGATATTTCTTCTTCTTTTTTTAGGGTAAATCTCCAAGCAATTGCTCGTCAATTGATAGAAGTAGTAGTTCATGCCAAAAAGGGATCAGAACCTAAGTTTGGGAATACACAAAGTATAGTAGATACTGAATATTATGATGATAAGCAATCTTCGCCAAAGAATGTTCTAATGGCGCCAACCGGTACCGGTGATAATGGGATAGATTGTATTCGAGTGTATAAAATGATTTTCAAAAATTTGAAGAAAAACAATCCTGAGAAAACAGATTTTGTTTCGGATATGGGTTTTACTTCTATAGCGATGAAAAGTGTAAGTTATTCTTTTTTTACCAATACCTTAAAACTTGATGAAGATCAAATAGGTTTATTTCTTCTCTTTTGTGAAAATGATCCTAAATCAAAAACGTATACCAACACAAGTGAACCATTTGAAATCATGGATTTTTTAATAACAAAAAATGGGGAATTTAAAAATATTACTACTTTAGAAAAATGAAAAAGGTAATAATTTATGGACTTTTAGGATTCTTTTTGGTGTCGCTAAGTAGTTTTGGTATGCATAAGTTTTATATGGCGATATATCAAATTAATTTTGCACCCGAAAAGAAAATGCTTCAAATTACTTCTCGGATATTTGTGGATGATTGCAATAATGCTTTAGCAAAAAAATACAATAAAAAAGTGTTTTTGGGAACCGATAAAGAAACTGTAGAAGATGTAAATTCACTAAAAAAATACCTTGCCGAAAATTTCACGATTAAAGTAAATGGACAAACTAAAACCATGAATTTTTTGAGTAAAGAATTGGATGGTGATGTCTTGGTCTGTTATTTGAGTTGTAAGGATATTTCTAAAATTACTTCACTGGAAATACATAATTCGGTGTTAATAGATTGGCAGTCCGAGCAACAAAATATTACCCATGTTACAATACTTGGAAACAAAAAAAGTATACTTTTTACTGATACTTCTGTCAATCAAGTGTTAAAATATTAGCATAAATTAGTAATTCTGTTTAAAAATATTATTTTCGTGCACTACTAATAGTAATCAGTTAGATGTTATGAAGAAAATTGTATTCTTATTCATTTTCCCCGCCCTTTTAATTGCACAAGAGAAAGCTGTTACCACTCCAGCAAAACAAACAGGTAAATATGATACGAATAAGTTTAGCCAAATGTATGATCTATTGGCTACGCCCAATATGTTTCGTACAGCCTCTGGAGCTCCGGGACCGGCTTATTACCAACAACAGGCTGATTACAAAATAGACATAGAACTTGATGATAAGAAAGCTAAACTAAGCGGTTCAGAAACCATAACGTACCATAATAATTCTCCAGAAACTTTAGAATATTTGTGGGTACAATTGGATCAAAATCAATCTAACAAGAATTCACAATCCCGATTAGTAAAAAATCAAAAAATAGAGCAAGTTCTACCAGTTGCCAAATTTGCCAATGAATACTTGAAGCAAGAATTGGAGCGTGGTTTTAATATAGAATATGTAAAGGATGCCAAAGGAAGTCCGATGTCCTATACGATCAATCAAACTATGATGCGTATTAATTTGGCAACACCTATGAAACCGGGAACAAGCTTGTCATTTTCAATAAAGTGGTGGTATAATATTAATAATTACCAACAGGAAGGTGGGCGTTCAGGTTATGAGTTGTTCGAAAAAGACGGCAATAGATTGTATATTATAGCGCAATTTTACCCAAGAATGGCAGTATATAATGATGTTGAAGGCTGGCAAAATATGCAATTCTGGGGTGCAGGAGAGTTTGCACTACCTTTCGGAAATTTTGATGTAAATATTACTGTTCCTGCAGATCACGTTATTGATGCAACAGGAGAGTTAATAAATAGAAGTGAAGTCTTTACGGCAGAGCAGGTAAAAAGATATGAATTAGCCCAAAAATCATTTGATAAGCCTGTTGTCATTGTAACACAAGCAGAGGCAGAAGCAGCAGAAAAAGGATTCTCAGACAAAAAGAAAACCTGGAAATTTAGTGCCAAAAACGTTAGGGATTTTGGTATAGCAACATCAAGAAAATTCATTTATGATGCTATGGCGGTACAATTGAGTAACAAAGTAGTGATGGCAGAATCAGTTTATCCAAAAGAAGCCAATCCGCTTTGGGGAGAAACTTCAACAATGACAGTAGCCCATACTTTAAAAAGTTATTCTTCACATACATTTGATTATCCATATCCTAAAGCAGTTTCAGTTTCGGCAGAAGATCAAGGAATGGAATACCCTATGATTTGTTGGAATTATGGACGTCCAGATGAAAATGGTGTGACTAGTGAGCAACTGAAAAATGGAATGATCGGTGTAGTAATTCATGAAGTAGGACATAATTTTTTTCCAATGATTGTTAATTCAGATGAACGTCAATGGTCTTGGATGGATGAGGGCTTGAACTCCTTTATGGAGTATATGGCAGAACAGGAATTAAATACAAATTTCCCATCTAAACGAGGACCAGCCAAAAACATTGTTCCTTATATGAGCGGAGACCAGAAATTTTTGGAGCCTATCATGACCAATTCAGAAAGTATCATTCAGTTTGGTAATAACGCCTATGGGAAACCTGCTACGGGACTTAATATACTTAGAGAGACTATCATGGGGCGTGAGTTGTTTGACTATGCTTTTAAGGTTTATGCTAACAGATGGAAATTCAAACACCCAACTCCAGAAGACTTTTTTAGAACGATGGAAGATGCTTCGGCAGTAGATTTAGATTGGTTTTTTAGAGGATGGTTTTATTCTACAGATGTTGTAGATATCGGGATTAATGATGTAAAGCAATATTATGTTGATGAAGTGCCTACAGTTGCTTTAAAAAATGTTAAAATTAAAAAAGGACGTTTTGGAGAGGAAAAAGGACCGTTTGTATATTTAATTGCAGGAGATAATACTGAATTGAATCCAGCGTCAAAGAAACCTCTGAAAGTAGAAGAAGTAAAATTGCTTTCGGATTATGTAAATCAAAATATAACTCCGGAAGATAAAGTGAACTTAAAAAATCCAAAATATTTTTACGAAGTAGAGTTCAATAAACCGGGAGGAATGCCAATGCCTATTATTGTTCAAATTACGTATGAAGACGGAACAGTAGACAATTATAAATACCCGGCACAGATTTGGAGACAAAATAATGAAACAGCTAAAAAAGTATATGCCACTAATAAAGCCATTAAACAAATTCTAATTGATCCAAAACTTGAAACTGCGGATATCGATGTGACCAACAATTCATGGCCAAAGGTAGAAGAAAAATCAAAATTTGATTAATAGAAGGAGAAAGAGACTGAGTTTCTAGGAGACTAAGTTGTTAAGAATTTTGAGCTTATTGGAGTCTTAGGGTCTTAGAAACTTAATCTCTTAGAGACTTTTTTATGAAATAATTATAAAGACAAAGTTTTAAAATTTAATATCTTTGCTCATTAAATAAAAAAATTATGTTTGGAATAGGAGGAGGCGAATTAGTCTTTATCATGTTTATCGTATTGATGCTTTTTGGTTCAGATAAAGTGCCTGAAATTGCGAGAACTATGGGGAAAGCTATGGCGCAACTAAAAAATGCAACTAATGATATTAAGAGCGAGATTCAAAAAGGAGCCGAAGCCAACGGTTTAGATAAAAATTCCTTGGATAATCTAACAGGAAATATCAATTCCGAAATTAATAAAGCGAAAACAAATCTTTTAGGGGAAACATCCAATACATTCAATGGAATTGCGGATACATTTGCTTCCGAAGCCGATAAAACCAAAGATAGTATACTAAGTGGCACAACAAATCCTGATGGGACATCATTTTTGGATGATCAAACAGGACCTATAAAACGCCAAATGTAATGCTTGAAAAAATACTCGCCCTAGATACCCAATTATTTATTTATCTCAACAGTTTAGGATCCGAAACTTATGATGGACTTTGGCTTGTTATAACAAAGCAAGGGTATTGGACTCCCTTTTTTCTGTTTTTATTATATCTTATCTATAAAAAAATAGGAATAAAACAAACAGGATATTTGTTGCTTTTTGTTGCCGTTTTGGTGTTAGCAACAGATCAAATTACCAACTTATTCAAATATACTTTTCAACGTCCTAGACCTTGTAATAATCCAGAAATCAATACATTCATAAGGGTGGTTCAAGTACGTACTTCTTTTAGTTTTTTCTCAGGACATGCAGCTAATACAATGGCCGTAGCCACATTTTTATATTCGATTTTTAAGAAAGAATTCAAGTACTTTGGTTTACTGTTTTTATGGCCATTAATCTTTGCTTATAGCAGAATTTATTTAGGATTGCATTATCCTTTAGACATCCTTTCGGGATATTTATGTGGACTGATCATGGGATATCTTATGTATAAGGTTTATCAATGGGCACACAAAAAATATTTTCCTCAATAAAAACAAACCCTGCAATTTTTAAAACTTGCAGGGTTTGTTTTTTAAGCTAATATCTATTTTTAAATCACTCTACTTACAGTCAATCCATCACGAATAGGTAATAAAACCGTTTCTACTCTTGGATCGTTTTTAAGTAATTGATTGTACTCAATCAAAATTTTGGTGCTTGTGTCATTAGGATGAACCGGTTCTAGAACTTTTCCGCTCCAGAGTACATTATCCGATAAAATAATACCACCTTTATTCATTTTGGGAAGAATCAATTCAAAATAATTAATGTAATTTTCTTTGTCGGCATCGATAAAAACCAAATCAAATTTTATATCCAGTGTGGGTATTATGTCTATTGCTTCTCCAAGATGTTGTACAATCTGTTTTCCCCAAGGTGATTTGTCAAAATGTTTGCGTTGGAAATCGACCAATTCTTCCTTAATGTCTATGGTGTGCAATTGACCGTTTTCCTGCATACCTTCACATAGGCATAAAGCGGAGTAGCCAGTGTAAGTCCCAATTTCCAGAATATTCACTGGCCGAATCAATTTGGCAAGCATACTCAAAACGCGCCCCTGAAAATGCCCACTCAACATTCGGGGCAACAATATTTTTTGATACGTTTCCTTATTTAAAGCCGCCAGTAATACAGGCTCTTTTTCAGAGTGTTGCTCAATATAATCTTCTAAATCTTGGGAAATGAAATGCATTTTTTTGTGTTGTTGAAATTTGATGCAAAGTTATTCATTTAAGATTTATAAAATAGGGAAAATAATACCTTCTTTTGTAATGTAAATGTTGAAGCCTTATGGTAATTTATTCATGTGAGCCGCGTTGTAAACGCTTTGTTAGATGATATAAGTAAGTGGGTACTCGTCGCAGACGAGCACCAGATGGGGGTGTTGCTCAATATAATCTTCTAAATCTTGGGAAATGAAATGCATTTTTTGTGTTGTTGAAATTTGATGCAAAGTTATTCATTTAAGATTTATAAAATAGGGAAAATAATACCTTCTTTTGTAATGTAAATGTTGAAGCCTTATGGTAATTTATTCATGTGAGCCGCGTTGTAAACGATTTGTTAGATGATATAAGTAAGTGGGTACTCGTCGCAGACGAGCACCAGATAGGGGATGAATATAAAAAAATGAATACAAAAAAATAATGATGTACACGATAAAAAATAATTTTGATAAATGGGTTGAAAATTATCAAAAGCAGCTTTTTAAAACTAATGTTTATTCAATCCTGTTAATGCTCTTTGTAGGGTTGGCAATATTTTTTGGCTCAGAAGGAGGGTTGAATAATGATAAAATATTTGGCCTTTCAGGAGTGGTAATAATAATGCTGTTCTTTTTGTATACTTATATTCGAGCTGGTTCTATATTTAACAGAACTATAAAAGAGATTGAAATAAATGAGTTAGATGTAGTTCTTAAAACGTATGAATTTAAACTATTTGGATTAATTAAGTTTAGTAAAAAAAATGTAATGACAGAGTATAAAGGTTTGAGATTTTTACTTAACGAATTTCCATTAAAAGAAAATAAAAAAGCCCCTACTCCTACTATAGAATGTTATATTTTTGTTGTAAAAGAGGTTGAATATTATCTAATGCATAAAGAATTTGAGGATTCTTTAATTTCGGATTTATCAACAAAAATAAAATAATAAAGAAATGAAGTATATCGCTAACTATAAGCTTTCGGCATTTATGAAAAAAAGTGAGAACTTGATTGTTTTTAATGTTTTTTCGACTTTAATCTTTATTGTTTTTCCTTGTATTTATGTGTGTTTCTTGAATGGAAATATAACTGGGGATTTATTTTGGATGTATGAAATTGGATTTATTGTCATAAATTCTGTTACTCTTTTGAAATTTTATAAAAATGGGAAAATATTAAATCTAACAATTAGAACCATTACGATTGATGATGAGAATTTAACAATAGAAACACTTCCATTTCATGTCTTGAAATTTTGGATTGTAAAACAAAAAACTAAAAGCGTAAATTTTTCGGAATTGATTTTTTTAAAAGAAATGTTTCCATTAAAAGAAAAGGATTATATTTTAGATCAATCTTGTCTTTTGGTAAAAATAGGTGAAGAGTCTTTTTATTTTTTAGATTCTTTTTTTGATGATGATATTATTGAAATTATTAGCACCAAGGGCATTGATATACAGTAAATTCCTTTTGTGGATAGCGTAGTTTTACTAACTGTATCCACAAACAAGATTAGTCTAAACAAAAACTGCAACCCTAAAAAAGTTGCAGTTTTTTGTTTTAATAGTATTTGTCTCTTACGAATATGTCGAAAGCTAGATTTAAAATGAAAAAAGTATCAGAAAATTTTACTGTCGTATTTCCTTATTTAAACAGAATAAAATGAATCACAAATTTATCTTTTACTTTTATGAGGCCACCCATTTTGACAGGTGGTTCAAGACCAATATCAGTAAATTTTACTGTTACAATTCCTTCCAGTGATTCTTTGGTGTTTTTTAGAACAAGATCTTTATAGGAAAGATTTTTGTCAGTTATATGAAAGTTTAAACTGCATTTATAGTCGGTTCCGGAAGGTTTAATATTGGTAATAGTCACAGTGCTTTTTGGGAATTGAGTAGCCTTAACAGTGTTTCTAAGGTCTTTATTCATAGTTCTGTTACCACACTCAAAATTATTCATAGAAATTTTTGATTTCAATCTATTTTTAGTTTTGGAGTTTAAGTAAATAGTATCCTTGTAAGGATGTGAGTTTACACATTTGTATTTCCCTACAGAGGAATGACCAAGAATTTCAATTTCCAGTCTTTTTATGATTATTATGTTGGAGTCAGCATCAAATAAAGCAATAGGTCTGGCATTTCCCAATAAAATGAAAAGTGTCAGACCCATTACTATAAGTACTATTTTTTGTTTCATATTAGAAAGTGATGGCAGCTTCAAACATAATTCCGTCAAAACTACCTCCGTATAAATCGTTTAAGCTAGATCCGCTATATTGGGAATAATCAGAATATTTTTGATTGGTATAGGCTAGTTTAGCAATAATGTTTTTAGTCATGTACCAACCCAAACTGGATTCGAATCTGTCTACATTAACTTTTTCAGTTTGACTGGAGATATTACCAGAAACTACATTGTATCTTGCTCCTATATAAAATTGTTCTGTTTTTCCGAATCGGTAAACTAAATCGGCAGCATATTGATCTACACTACGAGAGGCATCACTGCCTTTTTTGTCTCCACCATTAGTGAATTCCAAAGTTCCAAAGAATTCCAATCCTCTGTATTTAACAAATGGGTTAATCATGAATGCTGTGTACCAGTTTGCATAACCAGGGCTGAATCTACCTGTTGTGGCATTTGAAGCTGGATCAAAGTTGTTCGGATTAGGAACTCCGTTATAAGAATAAGCTTGATGCGACATAACTCCAAAATAGCGGCTACCGGCTCTGTCAGATCCCCATGGATTAGCACTCATATTGGCGTTGTGGTTGTATGATCCAGTGATTCTTACTCTCAAATCTTTGTTTAATTGTTTGTCATAACCTAGCTTTGCCAAAATAGTTGGACTAACTGTTGTGTTTGGGTCTGGAGCTGTTGGGGTTGCTTCAGCCGGAATAAATTCGGCTACCCCTTGGTTTAATTTCCCATTAGTAATTCCAATCATGCTAACCAAACCTTCTCTGTTATAGTAGACTTCCATTCCCATTTCGGTTTCAAAAGAATCCATGATGTTACCCTCAATAAACGGATTCAAAAGTGCATTACCATTGTCAGTTCTTCTAAAGTGGGCATCACCATAGTTATTTTCCATTTGACCTATTTTGATAGTAGTGTATTTCATGATATCAGTCAAGAAATCTTTTTTGATGAAGTCTAATTTATCAATTTGTAAATATCCACCTTTTACCCAAGTTTCATTATGGTGTCTGGAAGAAAGATAAACATCTAGGTTCACATGCACTCCATCTGCTAACTGGGCACCTACAGTTAGGTTGGCGGCAGGTAAATTAAAGTTATTCTGTAAATTATTTAGTCTGTAGCCTGCTGTGCCGGAGTTGCCTGAAATTACAGCGCCATTAGAGGCAATATACGAACCTTCTCTCTGGTCATTGAAGGAATTCAATGCCTGGAATTGCATTGCAAAAGCGCCACCTAAGTCTACACTTATACCGTCAAAAGGAACATCATCTTTTCTTACGTCAAACATGTTTAATCCATCCTTGCTCCTCGGAATCATATTTTGCATTTTCCTGAAGGAAACTTGTGCATCAACAGTAGTCAGGGAAAGTATGGCAGCTGTAAATAGTATAATTTTTTTCATCTTTTTTATTTAAAATTAATATTGAATTTTATTGTCAAATCTTCACCGGTTTTTATAGTCCCAAGCATAGCAGTTGGTGATTTCATGCCAAATTCTTTGAAAGTAACTTTGTTAGACCCTTGCAGGTTCACAATCCCATTGGTAACGGATGTTTTAACAGATGTTTTTAGCTCTTTGCTCACTCCGGCAATAGTGTAAGTACCAGTTAAGTTCCAAGAGGTTTCATTTACTTTTTCTGCAGATTTTAAAATATATTTTATGTTTTTGATTTTTTTTGTTTTCAAAGTTTCATAAGCAACTTTGTCCATGCTTTTTTTCTCGCTTTTTATTGACTCAGCAGGAAGGGTAATATCAATACTGGTAATAGCTGTCAATTTAGAATTGTCCACAGTAAGATTGGCGGTTCCGGTTTTAGATTCGGATTTCATTACCCAATCGTGAAGAGTTGAGGTTCCTGCTACCGAAAAATTGGTTTTAGCGTCTAATGTATAGCTTTTCTGTGCATTAGCAGATATTACAATTGCAAAGAAAGCCAATACTACTGAGGTTTTTTTAAGAATTGTTTTCATGATTTTTGGTTAAGATTAATTAATGAAAGTGACAGAAAGATTATTTTATTTGATCGAATTGTTCAAAATTTAAAATCAATATATAAGCTAATAACTATTGTATTTTATAATTAAAATCCTGTTAATAAAAATATAAAAAAGGAATCATGTAAAAAAAACTTTTTCAAATGATTATTATGTCTGTTTTTGGAAATAGTATTTGTTCTGTTTTTAAGAACAGAAAAACTTTAAATGCTCTTATTTTATAAAAAATAATTATGTTTAATTTCGAGACTATTTAACATAATTTATGCGTTTCTGTATTTAGTTAAAGCTTACCAAAACTCTATCTTGATTAAGAGATATTTGATTAATTGATACAGAAAGTTGTTTCTTGTTAAGACAAATTTAATAAAAAAAAAGGTTTAAAAAATGATTAAAAATAGATTATTGCATTGGTTTCAAGTGCTTTAATAATTTATGATTTTTTTGAAGTATTGGCCGAAAGAAATAATGAATTAAAAAAAATCGACAGGTGATATTTGAAAGCCATTTACTTAAAATTCTGTTATCAAAAGAGGAATTCAACAAAATGTCATTAAATTTGCGCCATGCAAATCGAGAAAAAAGACATACGAGCACTATCCAAAGACCAATTGAGAGATTTTTTTGTAACCAACGGAGATAAAGCTTTCCGTGGGAATCAAGTCTATGAATGGTTGTGGAGTAAAGGAGCACACAGTTTTGAGGATATGACCAATGTGGCTAAAACCACCCGTAGTATGCTCGAAAGTAACTTTGTTATCAATCATATCAAAGTAGATACGATGCAGCGCAGTGAAGACGGAACTGTTAAAAATGCAGTTAGATTGCATGACGGATTAGTGGTAGAAAGTGTTTTGATTCCAACCCAAACCAGAACAACGGCTTGTGTTTCTAGTCAGGTAGGTTGTAGTTTGGACTGTAATTTTTGCGCTACTGCGAGATTAAAACGCATGCGCAATCTGGAACCCGCTGAAATTTATGATCAGGTAATTGCTATCGATAAAGAAAGCCGTCTGTATTACAATCATCCGTTGTCGAATATAGTTTTTATGGGAATGGGCGAGCCACTCATGAATTACAATAATGTGATGAAGGCTATAGAAATGATAACTTCTGATGAAGGCTTAGGAATGTCACCAAAACGTATTACGGTTTCGACTTCGGGTATTCCAAAGATGATAAAAAAAATGGCAGATGATGAGGTAAAATTCAAATTGGCAGTTTCATTACACTCCGCAATAGATGAAATTCGTTCTCGAATAATGCCTTTTAGCCAAAACTTTCCTCTAGTAGATTTAAGACAATCCTTGGAATATTGGTACAAAAAAACCAAAAGCAAAGTATCCTATGAGTATGTTGTTTGGAAAGGAATTAATGATAATAAGGCTTCAGTAGATGCTTTAGTGAAATTTTGCAAATATGTTCCTTGCAAAGTAAACCTGATAGAGTACAACCCGATAGATGACGGAGAATTTCAACAAGCTTCTGAAGAATCCATAAATGCCTATATAAAAGCACTAGAATCAATAGGCGTAGTGGTAAAAGTAAGAAGGAGTCGTGGTAAAGATATTGATGCCGCCTGTGGACAATTGGCCAATAAAGAAGCTTAAATTTTTTTAAATCATAGAAAAAGCATTAAAAGAAATCACTTTCTTTTAATGCTTTTTTGTTTATATAAGGGTTCTATCTTTTTAATTCTACCGTAGTAGTTACGCCACCAACAGTTACAGTGGCAAGATTGTCACATGTACCGTTTCCGTAATCGATAAATGTTTCGATACCATTATGAACTTTTAAAACGGTACCGGAAACAGGGATAGATCTTTTACATTCCATCTCATAACGTAAAGGGGTTTGAATAGTACAAGACCATGTGTCACCATTAGACATGCTTGTGGTATAGCTTCCAGTAACCAAGAAGATTCTGTTTTCCCAATCATCATGGTCATCGTCACCGTCATGGTCATCGTCGCCACCTATCATTTCTTTAATTCTGTTACCAGTTCTGGTAATAACGGATCCGTCTTCAAAAGTTACAGTCATATCAATGCTATGTGTAAATACGGGATGTATAGGGGCATACAGATCAGTACTTTTTAGAGCCTTAATAATTGTTTTACTACCTTGAATTTTGATGCCGTTGTGATAAAAATTATCAAAACTATAAGTGATGGTTTTTTCCGGAGTCATGAAATTTCCTGAGAAAGAAATAGTAATTTTCCCTTTTAGCACATTTCCGTTTTGGAGAGTACAGCCTTCAGTACCAAAATCAATTGTACCAGTAAATGTTCCGTCTACAAATGTCCATGTTGTAACAGCACAGGCAGGCAAGAAACTATGCATTGCTTCTGAAGGTCTGGCAGTACTGGTTTTTTTTAATGAAAATTGATCTTCGGCAATATTTGAAACGTCTTCAATAGAAGCATCAATTTTAGCATCGATAGCAACTTGTTTGGTTGCCGTCGTAGTATTCATTTCATCAGTAGTTTTGTCTGAAGAGTCACAACTCATAAAAAAAGCTATTGTAATGAATGAAGCAATGAAAAAAATCTTTGTTTTCATGATGAATAGATTTAATGATTATTATAAGATGTTTTATTAAAAAAAAGTTAGCACTACAAAGGCTTTATTCTCTTCTTGAAAATAATAAAAGAGCAATTTTTTTAGCAGAATTATTTGTGTATTAATGACGAAGGAAATTATAAAATGCTATTTTTATAAAGTTCTAATCATATTTAAAGTGGTTTTGTGAGAATACTAGGATTCGGCGTAGAAAGATAAATAGGGCAGTAGCTAGTGTAAATTTACAAAATAATTAATTGTACTTAATCTATAATGATAAACGTTTTTTTTATTTAAAATAGTATATTTGGGGTCTAAATGAATATTACTTCTCAAATAAAGCAGCCAATTTTGTACGAAATGGAACTTTTTGAAAAAAAGTTCTACGAATCGATGACCTCCAAAGTGGCTCTTCTTAACCGTATTACGTATTATATTGTAAACAGAAAAGGAAAACAAATGCGACCTATGTTTGTTTTCTTGATGGCAAAAATGGTATCTAAAGGTGTAGTTGATGAAAGAACATACCGTGGAGCCTGCGTAATAGAATTGATTCATACAGCAACTTTGGTTCATGATGATGTTGTCGATGATAGTAATCGTCGTAGAGGTTTCTTTTCTATAAATGCGCTTTGGAAAAATAAAATTGCCGTTTTGGTTGGAGATTATTTATTGTCTAAAGGATTATTGCTATCAATAGATAATGAAGATTTCGATTTGTTAAAAATTATTTCGGTAGCTGTTCGCGAAATGAGCGAGGGTGAATTATTACAGATCGAGAAAGCCCGAAGATTAGATATTACAGAAGCTGTTTATTATGAAATAATCAGAAAAAAAACAGCCACTTTAATAGCAGCTTGTTGTGCTCTCGGAGCAAAATCAGTAATTGATGATGAGACCCAAGTAGAGAATATGCGAAAATTTGGAGAACTCATCGGAATGGCTTTTCAAATAAAAGACGATTTGTTTGATTACTCGGAAGAAGCAATCGGAAAACCAACAGGAATCGACATTAAGGAACAAAAAATGACATTGCCACTTATTCATGTTCTCAATACATGTACCTCAAAAGAAAAAAGCTGGCTGATCAATTCGATAAAAAACCACAATAAGGATAAAAAAAGAGTAAAGGAAGTTATTGCTTTTGTAAAGAATAATCATGGTTTGGCATATGCCGAAAATAAAATGGTGGAATTTCAGCAAGAAGCACTGCAACTGTTGAACGATTATCCTGAATCTGACTATAAAGAGGCACTTATCTTAATGGTGAACTACGTTATCGAAAGGAAAAAATAAATTTTCAGTTTTAGAAATCACTTTTTTATAGTTTTAAATATTTGATAAATAGCTATTTGTGTTGTTTGTCTGAATAAATCGTACATTTATTTTAACTTTTTTTAAAATCCATGCAACCATTTTGGTTTAATTCTCGTCTATGCTTATAGAAACACTCTAGAAACGACTTTGAAGATAATTAATTTATATCAGGAAGAAAATGAAGCAATTGCGTTGGCTGTCAAAAACAACAGGCAGGCTCAACAATGGATTTATTCCAAGTATTCGCCAAAGATGTTAAGTGTTTGCCGACAGTACATAAAAGATTTACAATTGGCCGAGGATGTTATGATAACCGCTTTTATGAAAGTGTTTGTCAATTTAGGACGATTTGAAAACAAAGGAAGTTTTGAAGGTTGGATTAGACGAACGATGATTAATGAATGTATTTCATATATAAGAGTTCGGAAAAAAGTACATTTTATAGAAGATTCTGTAGGATTTGAGGAAATAGACAGTGAAGTTGATATTCAGTTTTCTGTAGAAGACATTCAAAGTTTAATAGACAGTTTGCCGGATGGTTATAAAATTATCTTTAATTTATTTGTTATAGAAGGCTATAAACACAAAGAAATTGCAAGTATGCTGGGTATAAATGAAGGCACCTCTAAATCGCAATTTGCTCATGCCAGAAGAATTTTGAAAAGTAAAATAAGTAGTTTGAAAGATAAGGAGAAGAACTATTAAGTAAAAGTTAATAGCAAAATTTACAAATCAGGAAAAAGAAGCACAATGAAAAGGACAGCTATGGAAAATCAAATTAAAGAAAAGATTAATGCTAGGGAAATAACTCCCTCGAAAGCTTCTTGGGATCGTTTGGATGCTATGCTTACTGTTGCCGAAAAGCCAAAACTAGATTTTAGATGGATGTATGTCGCGGCAAGCCTTTTAGGGTTTTTACTATTGGGAACTTTGTATTTTAATCAAAATAACAAGGAAACAATTGTTGCAAAAGATGCGGTTGTGGTTAGTGAGGCTAATGTTGTTCCAGAAATAAAAGCTACATCAACAAAAACAAATTTGATAAAAACAGTTGAGGAAACAAAAAGTATTAAAGAGAAATTAGTATCAACAGAAATTAGATTCGAGGAAGATTCTAATAACATTTTACTCAAAAAAGAAATTCAAGTTGTAGAAAAAACAGTCACTCAAGAAGAACAAATACCAATCATTACCCGAGGCTTTGCCGACTGTTTGGAGCGAAGCGGAAAAAATCAAAAAACGGAACAGCCCAACGTGTTGCAAAAATCTAAGTATGTTAATGTTGACGAACTATTAGCATCAGTAGATAATCCCTCTCAAAAAAAGAATCCTATACAAGTCAAATCCAATGTCAAAGTTAATTCGAATGAATTACTGACACAGGTTGATGGTGAATTAGATCTTAGTTTTAGAGAGAAAGCAATTAAAACGGTCAATCAAAAATTCAAAGCAGCAAAATTAGCTTTGAGCAGTAGAAATTCAGAATAAATCATTCAATCACATTAAAAAAACAATCATGAGGAATTTTAAAATTTACTTAATAGTATTCGTATGCCTTTTTGTCAACCAAGTATTGGCACAGGAATCATTTGAAGGTAAGGCAAAAGACATTGCTTCTAGGATAGAGGATATCGTAAAAGAAGAAAAGAATGAATTAAAAGTTGAGGTTGAAGCTGTAAACGAACAATTGGCTCAAGGCAAACTTACAAATGAAGAAGCTGAAGCAAAGAAAAAAGTTTTGGCTGAAGAACGTGCCAAAATAATAGAGGAGAAAGTCACTAAATTGGAAGAGGAACTACATATGTTGGTTCAGGAAAAAGTAGACGGAAAGATAAAAGATGTAGATACATCAAAAACAATTACCATTCATTTTAGCAAAGATTATTTTTCCCACCATAGGAAGTGCACTAATGGTGAAAGAAGAACAACATCTCAGTTTGTCTTTGCACTTGGGGTAAATAATTTGATAACAGACAAGCAAGTTGCTAACTCGGATTTTAAATATTGGAAGTCTCATTTTTATGAATGGGGATTGACCTATAATACTAGAATTTTGAAGGAAGATAATCTGTTGCATTTTAAGTACGGACTATCTTTGATGTATAACAATCTGCGACCTACAGATGATCGTTACTTTGTGAAAAACGGTGCGCAAACCGATTTGGTTAGTAGTACAGTGCATTTAGAGGAATCTCGATTTAGAAATGTGTATGTTATGGTGCCTCTGCATTTAGAGTTTGATTTTACAAAGAAGGAAATTCATGAGAATGGGAATTATTTTAGAACCCATAAAAGTATGCGTGTTGGTCTGGGTGGTTATGCCGGATTCAGAGTGAAATCAAAACAAATACTTTGCTTTGATGATGCTGTTGGGAATGATGTAGAACAAAAAACAAAAGGGAATTATAATGTAAATGATTTTAATTATGGCTTGAGTGCATACATTGGATATAAAGCAACAAGCTTGTATTTAAAATACGATTTACAACCTCTATTCGAGAATAATCCAATTGATCAAAACAATATTTCGTTAGGACTTCGTTTTGATTTTAATTAATTTAGTTAAGTTGTCTATTGGGAAAAGTGCTTCGTCTTTGAAGCACTTTTTTTTATTTTTAATTATAAAGTTTGATTTGTGTATTTTTGTAGCCATTCGGGTTTCCGACGGGATTACTATTAAATATTTTCATAAGTTTTGATATCACAAGCAACCATAGATACTGTTTTTGAAACTGCTCGAGTAGAGGAGGTAATTGGAGATTTTGTTCATTTAAAGAGAGCAGGAAGTAATTTTAAAGGGTTAAGTCCGTTTTCGGATGAACGCTCACCTTCATTTATGGTTTCGCCGGTAAAACAAATTTGGAAAGATTTTAGTTCCGGAAAAGGAGGGAACTCGGTAGCTTTCCTAATGGAGCATGAACATTTTACCTATCCGGAAGCTATTCGGTATCTGGCTAAAAAGTACAATATAGAGATCGAAGAAACAGTACAGTCTGATGAAGAAAAACTAAATACAGATGCGAGAGAAAGCATGTATTTGGTTTCTGAATTTGCAAAAAAATATTTTCACGATGTTCTTCTAAATTCTGAAGAAGGTAAAGCAATAGGGCTTTCATATTTTAAAGAGCGTGGTTTTAGTAATGAAACCATCAAAAAATTTGGTTTAGGTTATTCGCCCGAAACTTGGGATGCTTTTACAAAGGAAGCATTGGGTAAAGGCTATAAAATGGAATTTCTTGAAGGTACAGGTTTGACCATTGCAAGGGAAGATCGTCCTTTTGATCGATTCAAAGGCAGGGTTATGTTTCCTATACAAAGTATGTCGGGAAGAGTACTTGGTTTTGGAGGTCGAATTCTAACCAATGATAAAAAAGCAGCTAAATACTTAAATTCACCAGAGAGTGATATTTACCATAAGAGTAAAGTGTTGTATGGTATTTTTCAAGCCAAACAATCTATAGCCAAATTAAACAATTGTTTTTTGGTAGAAGGATATACAGATGTTATTCAGTTCAATCAAGCAGGGATTGAGAATGTAGTAGCTTCTTCTGGTACCGCACTTACTCCGGATCAAATACGATTAATCAATAGGCTTACAAAGAATATTACTGTTCTTTTTGATGGAGATGCTGCAGGACTTCGTGCATCTATTCGTGGTATTGATTTGATTCTTGAAGAAGGAATGAACGTAAAAGTTTGTGCTTTCCCTGATGGAGAGGATCCTGATAGTTTTGCCAGAAAAACATCCTATGAAGATTTAGTGGCATATCTGGAAAATAATGCTAAGGATTTTATACAGTTTAAAGCTTCGCTTTTGATGAATGAAGCTAAGAACGATCCAGTCAAAAAAGCAGATTTGATTCGGGATATGGTTACCAGTATTTCTAGGATACCGGATAGAATACAAAGAGAGATTTACATTCAGGAATGTGCTAGAATTATGGATATTTCTGAGCAGGTCTTGACGAGTACTTTGGCCCAATTAGTTCAAAAGGATGTAGCAGAAGTTGGGAAAAAAGTAAAACAAGAGCAAAAGGCTTTTGAAATTGTAAAAAACGAAAATCCGGTTCAAGGAGCAAAAGTGGATGTGCTTTATCGTCTGGAGCGAAAAATAATAGAAATTCTATTGTTATACGGAAATAAAACAGAAGAATTTGAAGATGTATTTTTGAGAACCAACAATGATGGTGAGATTGAAAATGTAACCGAAAGAAAGGATTATAAAGTATATCAAAGAGTGTATCTGAGTTTGCAGGAAGATGAGGTAGAATTGGCTAATCCTTTATTTAGGGGAATTTTTAATGATTTAATTCAATATTTTCTTCAAAATGAAAGTTTGGAAATTGAGAAATATTTAATGCATCTAAATTCAGATTTTGCTCAAGAAGTAACAGATATCCTCATGGAAGATGAGAGGTTGGCTTTGCATAATTGGGAAGGACAGAACATCTTTCCTAAACCAAAAAGTGAGACTATAGCTCAGTATGTGTCAGAAACAATACTTACGATGCGTTGGTATTTAGTCGATAAGCTTATAGATGAATTAAAAAACTCTGTATCAAATGAACCAGGTTCAGATAATACAGAGTCTATGTCTATGGCGATGGATTACTACAAGCTAATTAACTCGTTTTCGAAAAAGTTAGGGAGAGTAATGTCGCGTTACAGTTAAACGATCTCTAAAGTTTTAGCTTTATTAACTAAATCTACTAGATTAGTAACGTTTAATTTGGTTAACAATCGCAACTTATAGGTGCTAATTGTTTTTTCGTTGAGAGATAATATCTCAGCGATTTCATGGTTCTTCTTACCATCGCTTAAATAACGTAAAACTTCGACTTCGCGGTTTGATAGTTTTCTATACAAACGTTCGCTTTTGCTTTGTTTTGCGATTAAAGCAATGTTTTTCATGACTGCTTCATTCATGATTATTTTTCCTTGGTTCACTTTAATGATCGATTGACCTAAAGTTTCCAGTTTTTCGGTTTTGTGAACAAATCCAGAAACTCCCGCCTTAATGGCATTTGGAGCGTAAATCTGTTCTGAAAGACCGCTGTAAAAAATAATTTTTGTTTTTGGAAAATTTTTCAAAATCGATTTGACTTCGAAAATGCTAGATAATCCTTCGAGTTCTAAGTCCAAAACTAGAACATCGATTTCCTTCGTAAGAAGGATGTCTTTCACCATCGGAAAATTTCCTACATTTGCAACAATAGAAATGTCCGCATGGTCTTTAAAGTACGATTTGATTCCAAAATGTACTACAGGATAATTATCTGCTAAACAAACTTTGATCATGGTATTTATTTTTAGGATTGTTTATGAAGCTATAAAATTATGAAAAAAAAATGAATAAGTCTAATTTTTCGGACAAATTATTTTTTTCGTAATTAAAAAGTGCAGACAGGTATAGGAATCATTTTGTGTTGGTTATTTTTGTTGAGTTTTTTATAGATATTTAACACTTCTAGCTCTCTGGCAGTGAACGAATTTGAAGCTATTTTTTGCTCTTCTATGGCCATAGCCCATTCTAATTCGTCGTATGTTGCCCCAATTTGATCTTCATCAGTTCTTTCATCGCCAAATAATCCATCTGTAGGAGCAGCTGTTAAAATAGAATTTGGAATTTTCAAATAACGACCTAAAGCATATACTTCGGATTTCATTAAATCTGCAATTGGACTCAGATCAACTCCGCCATCTCCGTATTTGGTAAAGAATCCAACACCAAAATCCTCTACCTTGTTTCCAGTTCCGGCTACCAATAAACCGTAAATACCTGCAAAATAATATAAGGTAGTCATTCTTAGTCGGGAACGTGTGTTGGCAAGTGATAAATGTAGTTTGTGTATATCATTGGTTTCTGGAACCTGTTTTATGAAATCTTGAAAAACCGATGTTAAGTCTGCCTCAACACTAGAGACATTCGGGAATTGTTTTTTTAATTGTTCAATATGTTCACGTCCACGCGTAACGTGACTATGGGCTTGGTGAATTGGCATTTCAACACACAATACTTTAAAACCGGTTTGAGCACATAATGCTGAGGTTACAGCAGAGTCAACTCCTCCTGATATGCCTATCACAAATCCGTTTACTTTTGAAGTTTCGGCATATGTCTTTAACCAATTTACTATGTGTAGGTTGATCTCTTCGATTTTAAGTGTACTTTTTTTAGTCATAATAGTTTAAGTTTTAAAAAGCAGGGATGTATATTTGCAAAATAAATAAAGCAATTGCCTCGCAGTTGTTGGAAACAAATTTAAATAAAATATAATAAATGAAATTATATCTATTACCTGTCGTTTTTTGTTTGCTTTTCTGGTCTTGTGATCAAAAAAGTAAAGTCGAAAAAGCTATAGAAGAGACTCCAGTAGAGATTAAGGTTGAACGTTTTGATAAAATATTTTTTGAGACTCCACCAAAAGATCTTGCCAAAGTAAAAAAGCAATTTCCATATTTTTTCTCTCCTCAGATCAATGATACAGTATGGTTGAATAAAATGCAAGCTCCAATTTGGAGAGAAGTATATACTGAAGTTGAAAAAAAATATTCGAATATAGAAAGTGTCCGAAATGATTTAGAGACTTTGTATAAGCATATGAAATACTATTTTCCAGAAACTAAACAGCCAAAATTGATCACATTGATTTCGGATATGGATTATAACAATAAAGCTATTTATGCGGATTCATTAGTGATTGTTTCTTTGGAATTATATCTAGGGAAAGATCATAAATTTTATCAATTCCCTAAATATATTAAGCAAAATTTTGAGCAAAGTCAGATCATGCCAGACATAGTGTCTAGTTTTTCTACTAGAAAAATTGCGCCTCCTACTGATAAAAATTTACTATCGAAAATGATTTATTTTGGTAAAGAACTATATCTAAAAGATGTTTTATTACCAGACTATAGTGATGCAGATAAAATGGGGTATACCAAAGAACAAATTGTTTGGTGTCAGGAAAATGAAAGCTATATATGGCGTTACTTTATTGAGAGACAAATGCTTTTTAGTGACGAACAAAAATTAACGAATCGTTTTATTGATCCAGCGCCTTTTTCTAAATTTTATTTAGAAATAGATAATGATTCTCCAGGAAGAGTTGGAGCATGGATAGGATGGCAAATGGTTCGTTCCTATATGGCAAATAATGAAGTTACGGTAGCCCAGTTAATGAAAATGGATGCCAAAGAAATTTTTGAAAAATCTAAATACAAACCCAAGAAATAATGTCAAATAAAAATACCTCAGAAATTAAATTTCAAGTCGAATTAGATGAAAACCGTGTTCCGGAAAAACTTTTTTGGACAGCAAAAGACGGTGGAATAGAGCTTTCAGAATCAAAAGCAATTATGCTTAATGTTTGGGATAGTAATGCAAAGGAAAGCATGCGTATTGATTTATGGACCAAAGATATGCCTGTAGATGAAATGAAAATTTTCTTTCATCAAACATTGGTGTCCATGGCAGAAACTTTTAGAAGAGCGACTAATGATGAGAAAATGTCGGATACAATGCTAGATTTCTGTGATTATTTTGCCGAAAAATTAGATTTGAAAAAATAATCTTATTTTTTTTATAAATTTCTGTTACACATTTGGCGTTTATTCGTCTTTCGTAAATAAACAGAATTTATGAGAAAATTAATTGTGTTATCGCTAGCGTGTTTTTTGGTTTCTTGTGGAGTAAAAACACCTTATGAAGCTTTTAGAAAGGAAAACAAAGAAGATGTTGCTATGTCTTTCGGTGCTTCTGGATTTGTTGTAAATGCACTTGTTCGTGACAAGGAGTTTAAAAACTTTGCAAAACATTCTGGTGCCAAAAAATACCATATGTTGGTCGCAAAAGAAAATCCTAAATTTTTAAAATCAAATTTTGTTGACTTTTTAAAGGATAATAATTTCGAAGAGATTTTTCATACCAATACTTCGGATGGTAAAATTTATATTTATTCCTTTGAAAAAGGTGATAAGCTAAAGGAAGTTATTGTGAAGATTGAAGATGATTCGCAAATGGTTCTCTTGAATGTTCAGGGCGATCTAAAAATGAGTGATTTCGAAAAACTAACAGCATCCAATGATGTAAATTGATATCATTTAGATAATAGTCCAATATAAAAAATCCCAAAACTAATAATGATAGTTTTGGGATTTTTTGTTTTAAAGTAAGAGGTTTAAAACCCTGAATTATTCTTAAATACCTCTTGGTTTACTTCGTCTATATAACTTAATAATTCTTCTTTTCCGGTAGATTCTGTTGAAGAAGTTACAAAATAATGTGGCATTTCGGCCCAGTTGTTGGCAAACATTTGTTTCTTGTAAGCCGCAATATGAGAATCAATTTTTGTCTTGCTTATTTTATCGGCTTTTGTAAAAATAATGCAAAAAGGGATTTCACTTTCTCCCATATACGACATGAATTCAATATCAATATTTTGTGCTTCATGACGTATGTCTATTAAAACAAACGCGCAAACCAACTGTTCTCTAGTCTCAAAATAATCTGTGATGAATTTTTGAAAAATAGATTTTGTTTTTTTAGAAACTTTGGCATAACCATAACCTGGTAAGTCAACAAGAAACCAATTGTTGTTGATTAAGAAATGATTGATTAGTTGGGTTTTACCTGGTTTTCCTGAAGTTTTGGCCAAATTTTTGTTATTGGTCAGCATATTGATTAATGATGACTTACCAACGTTTGATCGACCAATAAAAGCATACTCGGGCAAAAAATCTTTAGGACATTTGCTTGCGTCTGAATTGCTTATTATAAATTCGGCAGTATTAATTTTCATGTTTCTGGGTATAAAATTCGCCTTTTAGTCTAGTGCTCTGCTAAATGAGTATGTGTTAGCCAATCCTCAAGATGTTTGTTGAACTCTTCAGGTTGTTCCATCATAGCGGCATGTCCGCATTTGTCAATCCAGTATAAAGTAGAATTCGGTAATAATTTGTGGAATTCTTCAGCCACATCTGGTGGAGTAACTTTGTCATTTTTTCCCCAAATAACACAAGTTTGTACATGCATTTTTGGTAGATCTTTGGCCATATTATGACGTATAGCACTTTTGGCAATAGTTAAAGTTTTTATTAATTTGATTCGATCATTAACAGTTGCGTATACTTCATCAATAAGTTCAGGAGTGGCAATTTTTGGATCGTAAAAAACATCTTCGGCCTTTTTCTTGATATATTCGTAGTCACCTCTTTTTGGATAACTATCGCCCATAGCACTTTCATACAAGCCTGAACTACCTGTTATTACAAGTCCAGAAACTTTTTCCGGATACATTTTGGTATGATATAAAGCTATATGTCCACCTAGAGAATTTCCTAAAAGTATGACTCTGTCTAGTTTTTTGAAAGTAATGAAGTTTTTTACATAAACAGCAAAACTTTTTACATTCGTTTTTAAAATATTTTGAGTATAAATAGGCAAATCAGGTATAATGATTCTGTATCCTTTATTGGAAAAATAACTAGCCACAGCATCAAAATTACTAAGTCCTCCCATTAAACCGTGTAAAATGACAATAGGAATTCCTTCACCTGCTTCGTAATAGCTGTATTTGCCTTCTTTTTTGTAATACTTTTCCATTTTTATTTATGACAATTTCAATTTGCAACAAATATAAGGTTTAAAAAATTAAAAAGAATTTTAGTAGCTATTTTTTAACCTTTATTATTTTAACAAAATGTGATAAAAATTCATCCAAAAAATGTGTTTTTTCTTATGTGAAACTAAGATTTTAATGTAAGAAAAGATTTTTCTTTTTTGAATAAATCCGTTCCTTTTTTGCATAACACAATCTTTCTTACAAATAATATATTAAAAAGCTAATATGTTGATTGTCCATATACTAAGGATTTTGGGATCAAAGTGGTTAAACTTATTAACAAAGTGGGGGATAGTGGTAAAATGTGGTAAAATTTTATATATTTTTGCTTAATACAATTAATGTAATTTACTTGAGCGCAATAATAGGGACATATGAATGTAAAGTTGATGCCAAAGGAAGGGTATTATTACCTTCTCCCTTGAAAAAGCAATTGGCTTCTTCACTTCAAAATGGTTTTGTTTTGAAGCGTTCCGTTTTTCAGCCTTGTTTAGAATTGTATCCTATGGAAGAGTGGGATTTGATGATGAAAAAAATCAACAAACTTAACCGATTTGTAAAAAAGAACAATGATTTTATCCGTCGTTTTACCGCTGGCGTAAAAGTGGTAGAAATAGACGCCTTGGGTAGGTTGTTGGTTCCTAAAGATTTAGTGACGTTTGCCAGTATAGATAAAGATGTGGTTTTTTCATCGGCGGTTAATATTGTAGAGATTTGGGATAAAGATTTATATGAAAAATCAATTGATGGTGCAGATGTTGATTTTGCAGATTTGGCCGAGGAGGTAATGGGGAATTTAAATGACGACGACAATGGAATATCATAATCCAGTATTGCTTCACGCTTCTGTTGATGGGTTGAATATAAACCCGGATGGAATTTATGTGGATGTTACTTTTGGAGGCGGAGGACATTCAAAAGAAATTTTGAGTAGGCTTGGTCCTAACGGAAAATTATTTGCTTTTGATCAGGATGAAGATGCTTTAGCGAATGCTTTGCAAGATGAAAGATTTACACTGATCAATGAGAATTTTAGATATATAAAAAGATTTTTGCGTTTTTATGGCGTAAAAGAGGTTGACGGGATTTTGGGAGATTTGGGTGTTTCTTCGCATCAGTTTGATGTGGCAGAAAGAGGATTTTCTACTCGTTTTGATGCTGGACTTGATATGAGAATGAGTCAAAAAAATGATTTGAATGCGTATCGAGTAGTAAATGAATATGATGATGCCAACTTGAGAAGAGTATTCTTGGATTATGGAGAGTTGAAAAACGCACCAGCTTTATCAAGAACAATCATTGAGGCGAGAGAACATCGTTCAATCAAAACCACTGATGAATTGAAAGAGGTTTTGAAGAAATATTTGCCAGAGAAAGTCCGTAATAAAATATTGGCCCAAATCTACCAAGCGATTCGTATTGAAGTCAATCAGGAAATGGATGTTTTGAAAGAATTTTTAGAACAGTCTCTTGAGATTTTAAAACCAGGCGGAAGATTGAGTGTGATTTCATATCATTCATTAGAAGATAGATTGGTAAAACGATTTATTAAAAACGGAATGTTTGAAGGAGAACCGGAACGTGATTTTTATGGAAATTTCTCGGTTCCTTTTAAAACCGTTGGTAAACTAATAGTTCCGGATAATGAAGAGATCAAAATAAATAATAGAGCTAGAAGTGCAAAATTAAGAATTGCAGAGAAAAGATAGCAAATAACAGTAGGCCTTAAAGAAGACAATATAATAGGAGAGAATGAAAGGTGGAATTTATAACATATTAAAAGCACAGTTTCTTATAGACGACAATGCTATCAAAAATTGGCGCTTTATAGTTTATGTGATTTTACTGGCCATAATAATGATTGCCAATACGCAACGTTACGAGCAAAAAGTGTTTAAGATTATTGAATTAACAAATAAAGTCAAGGAATTACGTTCAGAATTTGTAGATAAACGTTCGGAGCTAATGAAACTCAAAATGGAATCTACAGTCTCGGAAAAAATGGTCGGGAAACAAATTTTTCCATCATCAGTACCGCCTGTTAAAATTGAAGTTAGAAAAGAAGAAGAGAAAAATTTCTTAGAAAGAATATGGCAGTAGAAGATAAACATATATCCTATAGAACTTATCTGGTCGCGATTGTTATCTTGTTGATGGCAATGGCGATTGCTGTTAAATTGACAAATATTCAATGGGTTGATGGGGATCATTACAGAGAATTAGCGAAAGAAAGAACCGTTAAGAATTTTGTTATTCCTGCCAATAAAGGAAATATTTACTCAGCAGACGGAAGTCTTTTGGCAACATCAATACCTAATTATATAATCCGTTTTGATGCACTTGCTCCAAAAACGGAGTCGTTCGAAAAAAATATAAAACTCTTGTCGGATTCATTAGGGAAAATGCTGAGAAAATCAAGTAGCACAATCCAAAACGAATTGAGAAGGGCTAGAGTTAATAAAAACAGGTATTATTTAGTCGCTAAAGATTTAAATTATACAGAGTATATGCGCATCAAAGGTTTTCCGTTATTTAATATGGGAGCTTACAAAGGAGGGATAATTGTTGAACAAAAAACAGTAAGAGAACATCCAATAGGAAAGATCGCTGAGCGAACAATAGGTTATGAAAGAAAAATGCCGGAAGGCTATTCAGACGGAAAAGGAATCGAGTGGGCATATAGCGAATACCTTAATGGTAAAGACGGTAAAATATTAAAGCAAAAAATTGCCAAAGGACAATGGAAACCCATACGAGATGCAAATGAAGTAGAACCTCAGGATGGTTATGATGTTATATCAACAATAGATGTATATATTCAAGATATAGCACATCATGCTTTGTTAAAGCAATTGGAAGAATATGAGGCAGATCACGGCTGTGTAGTGGTTATGGAGACTAAAACAGGGCAAATAAAAGCGATTTCTAATTTAGGAAGAGCCAATGATGGTAGTTATTATGAAACTACAAATTATGCTTATGCTGAATCTCATGAGCCAGGATCGACCTTTAAATTGGTTGATTTAATGGCAATATTGGAAGATAAAGTGGCAGATACAAGTACTGTTTATGACAGTCATGGAGGTGTAGTTGTTTATTCAGGGCGAAAAGTAAGAGATTCTCATGATGGAGGTTATGGTAAAATATCGTTAGCTCGTGGTTTTGAGGTTTCTTCTAATACAGTAATGGTTCAAGCTGTTTATAATAATTACAAAAACAATCCATCAAAATTTGTGAACCACATCAATTTCTATGGTTTAAATAAGAAATTGGGATTGGCTTTTCAAGGTGAAGGAAAACCATTTATACCACAACCGGGTGATAAAAACTGGTCTAATATTTCGCTTCCATGGATGGCATTTGGATATGGAGTTTCGGTAACACCTTTGCAAACACTAACCTATTATAATGCTGTAGCGAATAATGGAGTAATGGTAAAACCACAATTGGTTACAGAAATTAAAGAGTGGAATAAAACCATAAAAAAATACAATACAGTAGTAATGAATCCGAGGATTTGTTCACCAGAAACAATCTTGAAACTGAAAGCAGTTTTGGCTAATGTGGTTAAAAAGGGAACGGGTTCAAAATTATTTTCTAAAGATTTTTCAATGGCAGGAAAAACAGGAACAGCTCAGGTGAATTATGCTAAAAATGGCGGGCAAGATAAGCACTATGCATCTTCATTTGTGGGGTATTTTCCAGCTGATAATCCAAAATATTCTTGCATTGTAGTGGTTCATAAACCCAATACAGCCAAAAATGATTATTATGGAGCAGATGTTGCTGGCCCGGTTTTTAAAAGGATAGCCCAAAAAATATTTACAGATGCACCTTCTACAAATGTGATTAAAAAGTTAGAAAGATCAACTCCAAAACAAGACCGTAATTACAATTCGTATTTTGCGCAAACACAGAAAAAGAATCTATATGTTCCAAATGTAAAAGGAATGTCGGGGATGGATGCAGTTGCTTTGCTAGAAAATTTGGGTATGAAAGTAAAGGCTGTTGGAGTTGGTAAAGTAAAAAAACAGTCAATACAAGCAGGACAAAATATTGTAAAAAAATCAACTATACTATTGGAATTATCATGAGTATACTAAGAGATATATTATATAAAGTAGCTATAGAATCGGTAAGTGGTTCTACAGAAATTGCTATTAACAAAATGGATTTCGATTCTAGAAAAATTGAAAAAAATGATGTTTTTATAGCGATTAGAGGAACAGTTTCAGACGGGCATGATTTTATAGAGAAAGCTATAGAGCTAGGAGCTTCGGCAGTTATTTGTGATACTTTGCCAAAGGTTTTAGCAAAAGAAGTTACCTATGTGTGTGTGAAAGATACTAATCTTGCTTTAGCCCATATGGCAGCCAATTATTACGGAAATCCTTCTGATGGTTTAAAATTAGTGGGAATTACTGGGACAAATGGTAAAACAACAATTGCTTCTTTATTGTATCAATTGTTTAAAAAAGCGGGTTTTAAAGTTGGGTTACTATCTACAGTCAAAATTTTGGTTGATGATGTAGAATATAAAGCAACACATACGACACCAGACTCTATAACCATAAATCATTTTTTGAGAGAAATGATCGAGGCAGGAGTAACATATTGTTTTATGGAGGTGAGTTCACATGGAATTCATCAAAAAAGAACTGAAGGATTGCATTTTGTAGGCGGAATTTTTACCAATTTATCACACGATCATTTAGATTATCATCCCACTTTTGCTGAATACAGAGACGTGAAAAAATCGTTTTTTGATAATTTGTCCAGCACAGCTTTTGCATTGTCAAATATAGATGATAAAAATGGGCAAGTAATGCTGCAAAATACTTCAGCAAGAAAACGTACTTACGCTTTAAAAACATATTCTGATTATAAAGCTCAAATTCTAGAAAATCAATTATCTGGTTTGTTGCTGAAAATTAACGGAAATGAAGTTTGGGTAAAATTAATAGGGACTTTCAATGCCTATAATCTTTTGGCTATTTACGGAACGGCAATAGAATTAGGATTGGATAGCTTTGAAGTACTTCGATTAATGTCTGAATTAGAAAGTGTATCCGGACGATTCCAGTTTATTGTTTCCAGCTCAAATGTAACGGCAATTGTAGATTATGCTCACACACCAGATGCTCTGGAAAATGTTTTGAATACGATTAATGATGTACGTACAAAAAATGAACAACTAATTACGGTTGTTGGTTGTGGAGGAAATAGAGATAAAACCAAAAGGCCTATAATGGCAGGTATAGCCTCAGATTTGAGTGATAAAGTGATTCTTACATCAGATAATCCAAGAGATGAAGAACCGGAAACAATTATCCAAGAAATGGAAAAAGGAGTAGCTGCTCAAAATTTTAAAAAAGTTTTGACAATTACAGATAGACTGCAAGCTATAAAAACGGCTTGCCAATTGGCCCAACCAAATGATATTATATTGATTGCCGGAAAAGGACATGAAACGTATCAGGAAATCAAAGGGGTACGTCATGATTTTGATGACATGAAAAATGTAAAAGAAATTTTAGAACAACTGTTAAAATAAAACAATATGCTATACTACTTATTTCAATATTTAGACAAAGTAATGGATGTTCCTGGAACAGGAGTTTTTCAATACATTACTTTTAGATCTTCTTTGGCATTAATGTTATCATTGCTATTGTCTACTATTTACGGAAAACGAATTATTGGTTTTTTAAGTAGACAACAAGTTGGAGAAACAGTTCGTGAATTAGGATTGGCAGGACAAAATGAAAAGGCTGGTACACCAACTATGGGGGGAATTATTATCATATTTGCCACATTGGTTCCAGTAATACTTTTTGCAAAATTGCATAATATCTATATTGTTTTATTGATAGTAACCACATTATGGATGGGAACTATCGGTTTTATTGACGATTATATTAAAATTTTCAAGAAAGACAAACAAGGACTTAAGGGAATCTTCAAAGTTTTTGGACAAGTTGGTTTGGGATTGATCGTGGGATCGGTATTGTATTTCAGCCCATCGGTTACTGTAAGAACTGATACAGGGAATAGTGATATTTTTAGAAATCCTACAGAAACAGTAATAAATCAAGCATCATTAGAAGAGAAATCTACAGCAACGACTATTCCGTTTTTTAAAAATAACGAATTTGATTATGCTGAACTATTGGCTTGGACCGGAGAGGGCTATGAAAAATGGGCTTGGTTGGTTTTTATACCAATCGTGATTTTTATCATTACTGCAGTTTCTAACGGAGCCAACTTAACAGATGGTATAGATGGTCTGGCCGCAGGAACTTCTGCAGTGTCGGTCTTTGCACTGGCGATTTTTACTTTTGTATCAGGTAATATTATATTTTCTAATTATTTGAATATAATGTACATCCCCAATTCAGGAGAAATGACAGTTTTTATAGCGTCATTTCTTGGGGCATTGATTGGATTTCTTTGGTACAACTCCTATCCAGCTTCTGTTTTTATGGGAGATACAGGAAGTTTAACTATAGGAGGGATAATAGCGGTTCTAGCTATTGCAGTCCGAAAAGAAATGCTAATTCCATTATTATGCGGGATCTTTCTGGTAGAAAATTTTTCTGTAGTCTTACAAGTAAGTTATTTTAAATACACCAAAAAACGTTTTGGAGAGGGACGAAGAATTTTTCTGATGTCACCGTTGCATCATCACTATCAGAAGAAGGGTTATCATGAAAGCAAAATTGTTACCCGATTTTGGGTTGTAGCCATCATGTTAGCCATATTGTCTATTGTTACACTAAAATTAAGATAGTATGAGGCTAGTAGTATTAGGAGCTGGAGAAAGCGGTGTTGGAACTGCTATACTAGGGAAGAAGCAAGGTTATGATGTTTTTGTTTCTGACTTTGGAAAAATACAAGGAAGTTACAAAGAAGTTCTTATCATTAATGGAATTGCCTGGGAAGAGGGTAAACACACAGAAGAGCTGGTATTGAATGCAGATGTGGTGATGAAAAGCCCTGGGATTCCTGACAAATCTCCAATCATTAAGCAATTAAAAGAGAAAGGGGTTTCTATCGTTTCCGAAATTGAATTTGCAGCTCCATTTACAGAAGCCACGACTGTCGGAATAACAGGAAGTAACGGTAAAACTACCACGACAATGCTAACCTATCATTTGCTGAAATCAGCAGGATTGAATGTAGGTCTGGCAGGCAATATCGGAAAAAGCTTTGCTTGGCAAGTAGCAGAGAATAAGTATGATGTTTATGTGCTGGAATTAAGCAGTTTTCAGCTTGACGGCATTATAAATTACAAGCCACATATAGCAGTAATTACGAATATTAGTCCGGATCATTTAGATCGATATAATTATAAATATCAAAATTATATAGATTCAAAATTTAGGATAACAATGAATCAAACCGAAGAAGACTTCTTGATTTATGATTATACTGATGAGGCTATTTCGGAATGGCTAAAAAATAATAAGACAAAAGCTAAATTAATTCCTTTTTCATTGACAGATACTTTCAACGAAGGAGCTTATATAAAAAACAATAAAATGGACGTAAAAATTAACCACGAAGAGTTTACAATGGAAACAGAATATATTGCATTGGAAGGGAAACATAATATAAAAAATGCAATGGCGGCAACATCTGTAGCAAAGATTTTACAAATTAGAAATGCAACTATCCGTGAAAGTTTGTCCAACTTTCAAGGGGTTGAACATCGTTTAGAGAAAGTTTTAAAAATTCAAAATGTTCAATACATCAATGACTCAAAAGCTACAAATGTAAATGCAACATTCTTTGCTTTAGATAGCATGAATACTTCAACGGTTTGGATTGTTGGGGGAGTAGACAAAGGGAATGATTATAATGAATTGATGTCTTTGGTTCGTGAAAAGGTAAAAGCTATCGTTTGTTTGGGTATCGATAATAAAAAGATTATTGATGTTTTTGGAGGTGTTGTAGATATAATGGTCGAAGTAGACAATATGAATGATGCTGTTCGTATGGCACAGCGTCTAACCGAAAAAGGAGATACGGTTTTATTATCACCAGCATGTGCAAGTTTTGATTTATTCGAAAATTACGAAGATAGAGGAAGACAATTCAAGCAAGCAGTAAAAAATTTATAATTAGTCAATTAGCCAATTTTATAATGTGCCAATTGGTCAATTAGCGAATTATTAAATTATCAAGTTGATACATTAGATTTACAAGAATGAAAGAACTAGTTAACAAATTAAAAGGAGATAAAGGCATTTGGTCATTCGTGGCACTATTGGCTATGTTTTCGTTTATGCCTGTTTTTAGTGCGAGTAGTAATTTGGCATACATAGGTCACGGAACTGGAAATACTTTGGGATACTTGGTAAAACATTTGGCTCATATCTGTATCGGTTTTGTGATTATTTATTGGATTCATAATATACCGTATCATTATTTTAGGGCTATCTCAAAAGCAGGATTACCGGTAGTTTGGCTTTTGTTATTGTATACATTGGCAAAAGGAACGGCAATAGGCGGAGCTAATGCGAGTAGATGGATTCAAATTCCTTTTGTGGGATTGTCTTTTCAGACATCAGCGTTGGCAGCGATCATTTTGTTCATATTCGTAGCTCGTTATTTATCAAAAACAAGAGAAAACCCAATTACGTTCAAGTCCTCTTTATGGGAACTTTGGACTCCGGTTTTTATAACATTAGCGCTAATTTTACCAGCCAATTTTTCTACCACAGCTTTGATATTTGCAATGGTAATCATGTTGACTTTTGTTGGTAAATATCCGTTGAAGTATATTTTTTCGATCATAGGCTCAGGTATTGTATTTCTGGCATTTTTCGTTTTGCTTTCAAAAGCTTTTCCTGATTCTAAATTTTTTAGCAGGGTAGGAACATGGGGTAGTCGTATAGAGAATTTTACCAGCAACAAAGCCGATGAGGATGATTACCAAATTGAGAAAGCGAAAATAGCCATAGCTTCTGGCCAAATATATGGGCTTGGACCTGGTAAAAGTGTACAGAAGAATTTTTTGCCCCAATCCTCTTCCGATTTTATTTATGCCATTATAGTTGAGGAATACGGATTGGTTGGCGGATTAGGAGTTTTGGTTTTGTATTTGCTTCTATTGTTTCGTTTTGTAGTAGCATCCCATAAAGCCAATACTCTTTTTGGGAAATTAGTGGTCATAGGACTAGGATTTCCAATGATATTTCAAGCCATGATTAATATGGCTGTAGCGGTAGAATTGTTGCCGGTTACAGGGCAAACGCTGCCATTAATAAGTAGTGGAGGTAGTTCTATCTGGATGACCTGTTTTGGACTCGGAATTATTTTAAGCGTTACCAAAAAAGAAGAGGAAATTGCACAGGAAAAACTCGAAAAGGAAAGAAGAGAAGAAGCACTCCAAAAACTTATCGATAGGGAGTTAGAAGCAGATCTTAATGCAGACCAAGAGTTAGATAAAGAAGAGTTTGATTCAAATAATTATTCTATAACGGATAATTCTAAAAATCCAATGGATGCAGTGCTGAAATAATTGGATAAAGCAATTAGAAATTGGATATCAGTTTGTGAAATCCAGATGTTCAAAAAATAAGCAACTTAGAAATTTTATAAGATGGCAAAACATAAATTCATATTAAGCGGAGGAGGAACAGGAGGGCATATCTATCCTGCAATTGCTATTGCAAACGAATTAAAACTCCGTTTTCCGGACGCCGAAATTTTGTTTGTTGGTGCCGAGGATAAAATGGAAATGCAAAAAGTGCCTCAAGCAGGCTACAAAATAAAAGGACTTTGGATTGCAGGATTGCAAAGAAAATTAACAATTCAGAATGCAATGTTCCCATTTAAATTATTAAATAGTTTATGGGAATCCAGAAAAATAATAAAAAAGTTTAAGCCGGATGTAGTTATAGGAACCGGAGGGTTTGCAAGTGGACCATTGCTGAAAATGGCTAATTCAACGAATATCCCGACTGTAATTCAGGAGCAAAATTCCTATCCGGGGATTACCAATAAATTATTAAGCAAGAAAGCCAATATTATTTGTGTGGCGTATGATAATCTGGAAAGGTTTTTCCCTAAAGATAAAATGATATTAACCGGAAATCCGGTTCGCCAAGATTTAATAGACATAGACGGAAAAAGAGAAGAAGCGATCCAACATTTTAAATTGGATAAAAATAAAAAAACTCTTTTGGTGTTGGGAGGAAGTCTTGGAGCAAGAAGAATAAATCAATTGATAGAAAAAGAACTGGATAAATTTCTGTCACTTAATGTTCAGGTTATCTGGCAATGTGGCAAATTTTATTTAGATGAATATAAAAAATACAATAAGCCCAATGTTCAGGTGGTGGCTTTTATAGAGCGAATGGATCTGGTTTATGCAGCAGCAGATGTTATTGTTTCCAGAGCAGGAGCATCTTCGGTTTCAGAATTGTGCATAGTTGGGAAACCAGTGATTTTTATTCCATCTCCTAATGTGGCTGAAGATCACCAAACTAAAAATGCTCAGGCAATGGTCGATAAAAAAGGAGCCATTTTACTTAGAGAATCTCAATTAGATGAAGATTTTGGTATTGTTTTTGAATCACTGGTAAAAGATTCGGGAAAACAGGAACAGTTAGCTCAAAACATAAAAAAATTGGCTAGACCAAAAGCAACGGAACAAATAGTTGATGAAATTGTGAAGTTGATCGAAAAAAAGTAAAGAAAAATAGAATTTAGAGAATAGACAGAAAGAATCTTATAAAAAAATAATAATGAACCTGAATCAAATAAAAAACGTCTATTTCATTGGTATTGGAGGCATCGGAATGAGTGCTTTGGCTCGTTATTTCAAGACAATCGGAAAACAAGTTTCGGGTTATGATAAAACGCCTTCTATTCTTACCAGTGAATTAATTGAAAGTGGAATTGATATACACTTTGAAGATAGTATTGCATTGATTCCAAATGATTTTTATGTAGAAAACACTTTGGTTATTATCACACCAGCAGTGCCTATTTCACACTCTGAATGGAATTACTTTTTAGAAAGAGACTTTCAGGTAAAGAAGAGAGCCGAAGTTTTGGGGATAATAACAAAAGATACTTTTTGTTTTGCAGTAGCGGGTACCCACGGGAAAACAACTACTTCAAGTATTTTAGGACATATATTACATGAAAGTGGAGCTGATGTTACCGCTTTTATAGGAGGAATTGTAGAGAATTATGATTCGAATTTAATAGGAACCGGAAAGACGGTTACCGTAGTTGAAGCCGATGAATTTGATCGTTCCTTTTTGCACTTGTATCCCAATATTGCCTGTGTCACATCGATGGATGCTGATCATTTGGATATTTACGGAACAAGTGACGCTATTGAGGCATCTTTTGTAGAATTTGCTAATAAGATTGAGGATAAAACAAAACTCTTTATAACTAATGAATTGCCTATTGACGGGCAGGTATGTGCTGTAAATGAGGAAGGAATCTATAAAGCTTTCAATGTAAGGATAGAAAATGGTAGTTATGTTTTTGATGTAAAAACTCCAAACGGATTAATAAAAGATTTGCGTTTTGGACTACCGGGTAAACATAACTTAATGAATGCTTTAATGGCACTGGCTATGGCAATAACTTACGGAACCCCAACCGAGGTTGTTGCTAAGGCTTTGTTGTCATTCAAGGGGATAAGAAGACGTTTCTCTTATCAAATAAAAGAAGAAAATTTAGTTTATATAGATGATTATGCACATCATCCTACAGAGATAAATGCGGTTCATCAAGCGGTTAGGGAATTGTATCCGGGTCAAAAGGTTCTGGCAATTTTCCAGCCCCATTTATTTAGTAGAACAAAAGATTTTGCTGATAATTTTGCCAAAAGTTTATCGGCTTTTGATGAAGTGCTTTTAATGGAAATTTATCCGGCAAGAGAACTGCCGATGGAGGGTGTAAATTCACAATGGCTAATGGATAAAATGACAAACGAACATAAAAGGCTAATCTCAAAAGAGGATTTAATTCCTACTATTTTGGCTAATGATGCTCGTGTTATTGTAACTATTGGAGCAGGTGATTTAGGAGAAATGGTACCATCAATAAAAAAAGCATTATATGAAAATCTTTAATTGGAATAATATAAGGTTATTTCTTATGTTTTTCTTGGTGATTTTTCTTTTTTCTTTCACATCAAAAAGAAATTCGAAGAGAAAATTAACAAAATCCACAGTTGTTTTTGTAGGTGAAAACTCTCTATTTATCAAGCAGGAGTCGGTTAATAAATTGTTAATAGAAAATAATTCGAACGCGACAACCGTAAGAAAAGATAGGTTAGATTTGAATAAGCTAGAGCAAGTATTAAATGCTCAGGCCATGATCGAGAGAGCAGATGTGTTTGTAAGTATCGATGGAGTTCTAAAGGCGGTTGTAAAACAAAAGACACCTATAGCTAGAGTTTTTAATGATGAGGGCTCCTTCTATATTGATAGTGAGGGTAATAAAATGCCGTTGTCAGCCAATTTTACGGCTCGAGTTCCGCTTGTTTCCGGTGAGATAAACAAGAAAAACAGCGAAGATTTATTTAAATTATTTAAGATAATTTATGATGATGAGTTTCTGAAAAAAAACATTATTGGTATCAAAGTTATGCCCAATAGTAGCTTATTAATGCTGAATAGAAACTATAATTTTCAAATTGATTTTGGAAATATGATAAATGTTGAACGAAAATTCAAAAACTATAAAGCTTTTTTTCAAAAAGTAAGTTTAGATAGTTCGTTGTATAAATATAAAAAGATTGATCTGAGATTTACGGAACAAGTTGTTTGCACTAAATAAATAGAAAATGGAAAAAGAGAATATTGCGGTAGGTCTAGATATTGGGACGACTAAAATTGTTGCCATGATTGGCAAGAAGAACGAGTATGGCAAGCTGGAAATTTTGGGTGTAGGAAAATCCAAAAGTTTAGGTGTTGCAAGAGGCGTAGTGAATAATATTACACAAACGATTCAATCAATACAACAGGCAATTCTTGAAGCCGAAAATAATTCGGGTTATAAAATTAAAGATGTAGTCGTTGGTATTGCCGGACAACACATCAGAAGTATTCAACATAGTGATTACATTAGTAGAAGTAATCCTGAAGAAGTAATAGGCGGGAATGATATTGATTTATTGATTAATCAAGTTCATAAATTAGCCATGCTACCAGGAGAGGAAATTATTCATGTATTGCCACAAGAGTTTAAAATAGATGGGCAGTCTGATATAAAAGAACCAATAGGTATGTATGGAGGAAGACTAGAGAGTAGTTTTCATGTTGTTGTAGGACAAGCATCATCTATCAGAAATGTTGGAAGATGTATCCAAAGTTCAGGGATAGAATTGTCAGGACTAACACTGGAGCCATTGGCATCATCGGATGCGGTTTTAAGTCAGGAAGAAAAAGAAGCGGGAGTTGCACTTATAGATATAGGAGGAGGAACTACCGATTTGGCTATTTTTAAAGATGGGATCATTCGTCATACAGCAGTTATACCTTTTGGAGGAAATGTAATTACTGATGACATCAAAGAAGGATGTTCAATCATAGAAAAGCAAGCCGAATTATTAAAAGTGAAATTTGGTTCAGCTTGGCCAGGAGAAAATAAAGACAATGAGATTGTTTCTATTCCGGGATTAAGAGGCAGAGAGCCAAAAGAGATTTCATTAAAGAATCTGTCAAAAATAATTAATGCGAGAGTAGTAGAAATTATTGAGCAGGTTTTTACAGAAGTAAGAGCTTATGGACATGAGGATCCCCGCAAAAAATTAATTGCAGGAATTGTACTTACCGGAGGAGGAGCACAGTTAAAGCATATTAAGCAGTTGGTAGAATATATTACAGGAATGGACACAAGAATTGGTTATCCAAATGAGCATTTGGCAGGCAATTCGGATGTAGAGATTTCAAGCCCATTATATGCTACAGCGGTAGGGTTAGTAATGAATAGTATAGAGAATAAAACACAAAGTGCAGTTAGAATGCAAGCGACGATAGTTCCTGAAAAAGTGATTTACAGAGAACCAGTGATCGAGGCGATTGTGGAAGTAAAAGAAGAAGTATACGTGGAGCCTGAAAAAGTGTTCCAGCAAAGTCATACCAAAGAAGAATCGACTGAAAACAAAATAAGAAGATCCTTTTTTGATAAATATGTGGATAAGATTAAAGATTTTTTGGATAACGCAGAGTAAGTATTATCAAGAATAGAATAAGTTATCGATTCTCCTTTTTGCCCCAAGCCAAGAGTAGTAAAAATTAAAATTAATTAAATTTCAAAACCCCATATTATGTCAAGCAACTCAGAATTTGGAAGCATTTCATTTGATTTACCAAAGAATCAATCAAATGTAATAAAAGTTATCGGAGTAGGTGGAGGTGGTAGTAATGCCATCAACCATATGTTTAAACAAGGGATTAAAGGCGTAGATTTTATCGTCTGTAATACCGATTCCCAAGCACTGGATAATAGCGCCGTGCCGAATAAAATTCAACTAGGTGTTAATTTAACAGAAGGTCTTGGAGCTGGAGCAAACCCAGATGTAGGTCATCAATCAGCTATAGAAAGTGTGTCCGAAATTGAAAAAGTATTGGACCGCAATACCAAAATGGTTTTTATAACCGCAGGTATGGGTGGAGGAACCGGAACCGGAGCTGCACCAGTTATTGCACAATTAGCTAAAGAAAGAGACATTCTTACTGTTGGGATTGTTACTTTACCATTCTTGTTTGAGGGGAAAGTACGTCAAGAACAAGCTCTTATTGGAATCGAAAAATTGCGTAAGCAAGTTGATTCATTAATTGTAATCAATAATAATAAATTAAGAGAAGTATATGGAAATCTTGGGTTCAAAGCAGGATTTTCAAAAGCTGATGAAGTTTTGGCAACAGCCTCTAGAGGTATTGCTGAAGTAATAACTCATCACTATACTCAAAATATAGATTTGCGTGATGCTAAGACTGTATTGTATAATAGTGGAACCGCTATTATGGGATCATCTGTTTCTTCTGGTGAAAATAGAGCCAAAGAAGGAATCATCGCGGCTTTAGATTCTCCGCTTTTGAATGATAATAAAATCACTGGAGCCAAAAACGTATTGTTGCTTATCGTTTCTGGGACTAATGAAATTACTATTGATGAAATTGCTGAAATCAACGAACATATCCAGTCAGAAGCAGGATCAAATGCTAATATCATCATGGGGGTTGGTGAAGACGAAGCCCTTGGAGATGCTATTGCAGTTACGATTATTGCTACTGGTTTTGATGTTGAACAACAAAATGAAATCGTAAATGTTGAGCCTAAAAAAATCATACACACATTAGAAGATGAACAAAGAGGGGTTTTTGATTTGTCAAATAATACTGTAGCTGGTTTTAGCCTTAATAGCGAAGTAACAACAGCTAGTGATACCACTGCTGAAAGAATAGTTTTCGACTTAATGGAAGACGAAGTTGCAATTCCGGAACCGGTAATTGCTTCTATAGATGAAAATGAATTAATGGTTATGTCTGAATTTATTAAAAATCTAGATGTGACTTTCGAAATTGTTTCTCCTATAAAAGAGATTGATTTTATTATAACCAATCCTGCTGCTGAGCAAGTAAGAGAGGTAAAACAACCGGAACCAATTCGTTTTGAAGAGAAACAAGAGCAAACTATCTTTAGTTTTGATACGCCTTTACAAAGATCAGAGCCTTTACAGCCACAAGCGCCAGTAAGACAAGAGAATGAGATTTTGTTTGAACTTACAAACGAAACCCGTGATATAAAAGTGGTACAGCCAGTACAATTTGTTCCGGTAACAGAGTTGTCTGATAACGGAATAATAAAATATTCTCTTGAAGAATATATGGAGGTAGAGAATGATTTGTTAGATTGTAAGCCAGCGGCAAAAGTTGTGGAGGAAGAAGTGATTCCTGCAGAATTAAACATTACAATGAAACAAGTTGTCACTCCAATCGAAGAGGCACCAGCATTGGCTAATAATTCTCCTGTTGATATGACAATAGAGGAGACTTTACGATTTAGAGCAGAAGAAAGAAGAAAAAAATTAAAAGATTTTAATTATAAGTTTCATGATAATGTTTCAAGAGTCGATGAGTTAGAAAAAGAGCCGGCTTACAAGCGATTTGGTATCGATTTATCGAGTTCACAAAACAATAATGCAAATTCAAGAATATCTGTTGGGACAGACAGTAATAATGATTTACAATTACGTTCCAATAATTCTTATTTGCATGATAATGTAGATTAACAACAACTCAAGCCATTTTTGAGATAGCCCGAAAATTCAATTTAATTTTCGGGTTATTTTTTGTGTTAAAAGCATAAAATATGGCGCTTGTTAATGCGAGTAAAATTTTCTAAATTTGCAGGCCTTATCCCGCTTTACATAGCAGGATTTTTGAGGAATGCTAATTTTTTAATGGATTTATATAGCTTCAGGAGTTGCCTATATTAGGATAACTTTATGTAGGAAAGCAAATCTAAAATCGAAATTCAACAATCTAAAATCTAAAACATATGAGTTTATCAGCACAAATCATGGACGAGATTAAAAGTGCCATGAAAGCCAAAGATACAGTAGCATTAGAAGCTTTAAGAGCTATAAAATCAGAACTTTTATTGGCACAAACAGCTTCAGGTTCAAAAGAAGAAATCTCAGCTGATGATGAAATAAAATTACTTCAAAGATTAGTTAAAACACGTAAGGAAAGCGCGAGAATATTTACAGAGCAAAATCGTCAGGATTTGGCTGAGCCAGAATTGGCGCAAGTAGCTGTAATCGAAAAATTCTTGCCAGCCCAATTAAGTGAGGCTGAAGTTGAAGCAGTGGTTGCAAAGATAATTGCAGAAACTGGTGCATCAGGAATCGCTTCAATGGGTAAAGTAATGGGATTGGCAACGGCTCAATTAGGAGGAACTGCTGAAGGTAAAACCATTTCTGCCATCGTGAAGAAATTATTGGTATAATAATTTAAGATTTTAGACTTCGGATTTTAGATTTCAAATCAGCAATCTAAAATCTGAATTCAAAAATCTACAATTATACTGACCGCGTAGTTCAACTGGATAGAATATCAGATTTCGGCTCTGAGGGTTGGGGGTTCGAACCCCTCCGCGGTCACTATAAAATTGGAAAGCCTGCAAAGTATTAATTTTGCAGGCTTTTTTTTGGCTGTTTTTTATTGTTGACTAAATAGATCTGTCGATAGTAAAGGAATTGACGTTAGTCGTTTATCTTAAGGAAGTTTTGATAGCAATTGTTTGATGTTTTCTAAAACGAGTTTAGGTTCATCAAGTTGTATAAAATGTCCTGATTTTGCGGTTGTAATATGTGTGAAATCAGTCACTCCAGCCTTAAGAGATTCCTTGGAGTCGTACCATAGTTGTCTATCGGCTATATTGTGTTCATCATCAGTTTTTATACTCGTTATAGCAACAACCGGAACGTCAGGTAAATTAGGTAGTTCTGCCATATATTTAAAGTCTTCAATCAATTGCAGACTTTCTTGGGTTATGCCTGAATTTGCACCATAAGTACTTTTATAGCAATTATAAAACGAGTTTAGTTGGCATTGTGAAAAATGATTGTATTTTTCGTGTGAAGCATCAACAAATACTAAGCCTGCAACTTTTTTAGGATTTTTTATAGCATAATCTCTAATGATCAAACCTCCTAAAGAGTGTCCTACAAGCACAATTTTTCTGCCGTTTGCAAATTTATTCACCACCTTTTCAAGTTCTGTCCTTAATTTAATTATATTTCTGGGTTCAGTATTAATTCCTGACTTTCCATAACCAGCTCTATCATATAATAAGATATCTGAACCCAAAGAATTAGATATTGATGCGATTTTAGATGATTTTCCGGTGCTATACCAGCATGTATGATCATTACCATGACCAGATTCAAAAACAACTAAATATTTTGATTTTTTAGATGAAGAGTATGCTATGAGTTTATGAGTTCCCAGATCTACAGCTGTTCCTGAATATTCCGGAGTAACTTTTTTATCATCACCGGAGCAAGAGACTATGGAAACGGTAGAAATGATAGTTGCTAAAAGATATAATAACCTGTTTTTTGTAACTCTATTGAGATTATGCGTTTTGGATTTTTCTTTAAAGATTGTCAATAGCATTTTGGTTATTTAATTAAATTTCATGCAAATATTAGTATTATTTGCCATGCTAAAGTTCTGATTTATGAATCCGTACCTATTTTAAATAGCTGCAGAGCATAAATTTACTGTTTTGAAAAACTAAATAGCATGAAAGGATTCATATCCAAATTTTGTGCAAAGGAGGTTGTAATTGCAAAATATTTAAGGCGTGAAAATTATGTAAGTTTTGCATAATCTTCACGCCTTAAGTTTTGGTGTAGGTGTAAAAAAACGCCTTTCACTGCCCAATGAATTTTAGTGGGAAGTTAACAGCGAAAATTATAAACGAGGGTTTGTATTAGTGTAGATAAAGTATTTTTTAGTCATCCAATCGTGTAATATAAACAATAGAATTTCCAGTTCTAATTGTTATTCTTTTTCAATGCGTTAGAACTATAAAATTGCATATCACTAACTTTGAAACACTACTTAATGTATTCAGCACCATCTCTCTAACAGCAATTTTCTCCTACCTGAATTGGCGGACATTTTATTGTTCCGTAACTGCAATATACACAACAATCCCCATCTAATGGTCGCAATCTTGTTTTGCAGTTCTCACATTCATAAAAGAATTCACAAGCATTTGTTGGCATGATTTCCGTTTTCTTATGTCCACAAGTAGGGCAGGTAATTGTTGATTCCAATTCAACTTCTTTACCGTTATAGATAGTGTATGTATCACAATCTCCGTGAAGCTTGTTTTGGTAATAATTTATTGCCGTGCTGACAAATAACCCAAACATCCCTGCATAAATAAAATAAGCACCATCATTGGCAAAATAGTACCCGTAGAATATTAAAAAAGCACTAGGAACACCAACTAGGAACGGATAAGCAGATCGATGCTTTCGGTAAGAAATGAAAAGCCCAACGAGCGAAATCAAAACCATTGCTTGAAAAACCCACATTGTCCAACCGCCAAAAAGTTCAAAGCTTCCAAGTCCTAGGGCAGAAGCACCGAATGCAAAAAGAGGAAAACAGCAAGGAGAGAAAATAGCAGTTATGAAAAGACCACTTGTTCCAAGCTTGTCAATATTATTGGTTATACTATTTTTCATTTAGGGTGTGGTATGATTTGTTTATGCAAACCTAGTTACTATTTGGCAAACTGCCTAACAACTGATTATTTATACTAAAAAGAAAAGTAAATCATGATAAAATAAAACACAAAAAACCTCGCAGTTTTGCGAGGTTTCTTTTTATCCTTTATTTAAATTACTTTGAACTATTGTTCTTTTTCAATACGATTGAAATATAAAATCACATATCACTAACTCTGAAAGACTATCAAAAAAGGTAACTATTTCCATCTTGTAATTAACTCATATAAACCATCTTTGGTGCCTAAAAAAAGTTTCCTTTTGCAAATTCTGGTATCATTTTATGATTTATAATTTCTTCGCATATTTTATCACTTACAATTTGTCTTGATTTATCACTAGTTGATATACCTATCTTTCTTAATGTCTTGCTAATGGCTATAACTACAATTTCTTCATTATTAGTATCTTTAGTATATACTTCCCTAAGATAAGTAGCATATTCTTGTATGTCTTTCATAGGCCCAATAGAATTAGTTGTAGCAATTAGTATATCTTTTGGAGTATGTTTTTTAAATTTTAAAATTGTTTCTTCTAAAACTTTCTTCTCGTTACTTGATAAAATGGCTTCATAGTCATATACTGACATAGTATCTATTTTATCTCTAATCTCTACATTTTGTGATACACTATAGTTGGGAAAAATAATTTCTAATATTAATAACAGAAATATGAAAAAGCTAAGTTTATTTGATTTCATTTTTTTTAAATTTAAAAACTTCCACCTGAAACACTACCATAAAAATGAATGAGTATTATTGCTCATTCATTAATAAATTACTTTTATTATTGTTCTTTTCAATACGTTAGAAATGTAAAATCGGATATCACTAACTCTGAAACACTATCATTATTGTCTTTTTCAGTATGTTAGGAATATAAAACCGCATATCACTAACTCTGAAACACTACCTATTTTCCCTACTTAAAATCCATTGATAATCACCATGGATTAATGTAAGTGTTTCTATATATTTCTTCTTTTCAATAATATATTCAAATCTAGTTATATTGGAAAAAAATCTTTCTAAATCTATTTTTGATGCAAAAGTAAAATCAATCTTATTATCGTTTTGTGAATACGTAAATTGCGATTTTTTTTTATCAGCAGTTTCAATAGTTCCTGTTCCATCTGAAAAAAATGTGATGATAGGACAAACATTATATGCTATTTCTGTCCCCTTGTCAATAGACTTGCACATTTGCCATGTACCGCTTATTTTATTATCTGTTTTGTTTTGGTTAACAACATTGTCTTTAATGTTTTTTTCAACTTTTTCAGATTGCTTATAGCAACTAAAATTTATTAGTATGCTAAGTAATATAATTTTTATTTTCATATCTATTCTTTGTGTAATGGTTCCGGTTTTCTTTCTGGTGTTTGCTGTTCTGCTCTTACTTTGTTTTCATTGTCCACTGCATTTCCTGTATCAGTTTTCGTAATGTGAGGAATTGCATGCCCAACTAATTCGTGTACTAATATATCTGCAGGATTATCTGCTAGAGGATTTCCATTTTTGTCTTGTAAATTTGGATTTGGATTCCCTGATATTATAACATCTGCTTCCTTAGTTACTTTTGTTTCACCTGTCTTAGAGTCAGTTGATGTTAAAGTCTTTTTTAATGTTACTCCTCCTCCAGCATCATTGTCTACACTTTTTGCAACTCCTTTATCTTGATATGTTTGACCTATTGAAATATTACTTGTGCGTTCCTGGAAATCTAACTCATACACATATGAGTAGCAAAACATTTACAAATATCAGCTTGTTCAAAGAGCTTTTCTACGTTACGAAAGTAGCTTTAGTTTGGTTATTTTCCTAAATAGTAAATAGAAATTCTTACGTATAGACATAAAAAAAGCTCCTGATTGGGAGCTTTGGTATTTTCTGTAGCTTGGTTACGTTTTCATTTGGAAAGAGGCTTGACCAAGCGTAATTTTTTATGGTTTTACCCTAACGATTTTGTCGTCTTGTAAGATAACTAACTCGCTATTCGTTTTTCTTTTGTACTCGACTAACTTCTCGTAAACCTTATCCATGCTTTCCAAAATCTTGGTCTGGGTCGATGTTCTTTTATACGCTTTCATTGTAATATGCTTTTAGTTTATCAAATTTTATTTCGTTGATAACGTCAATATCTGTTTCTAAAGTCTTTTCCGCTAATAAATCAGGCTTACCACCCGAGTTGTCAAAAATCATAGTTTCATTAACTATTGGCAAATATATATCAAATAAATTTCTTATTCCGTTTATGTACCTGCGTTTTATAACTTCGGTTTCAATATTATGCCCGCCTTCCTGTACTCGGCTCTTAACCCTTTCAATAGCCAAATCCACATTTTGTAACCAAAAGAACAATAACATAACGTTGTAACCTTTTTTCTGGGCTTCGATTATTTTTGATTTATAGCTTCTCGTGGCTAGAGTGGTTTCAAAAGCAAAGTTTTCGTCAATTTCCAAAAGCTCATTAATCCTGTGGAGCATTATACGCCCCGCTTCAAATGAAACTTTTTCGGGTTGAAATGGCGACAAGCCCTTGGCAATCTCATCAGCATTTACAAATTCCTTACATTCTAGTATCTCTGGCAGGATCGTGAAAGAAGCTGTTGTTTTTCCTGCTCCGTTGCAACCTGCGATTATATAAAGGTTCTTACTCATTAGCACAAAGGTAATCAATTTCTGATTTCATAAATTACAATTATTTTGATTGTTTTTTATAAGTCAAACAATTATTCGTCTGTTTTAAGTTTAAAAAAATTAAAATATATTTGCAAAAAACAATGTCATACAAAAACATCCGTATTTCATGGGACACCAGTGTGAAGTACTATGTCAGATACGGACTTTACAGTAATTTGCCAAAAGAAATTCAAAATCAAATCCCAAAAACCAATATCCACAGATGGTCGAATGAATCGGACGATAAATATTTAGGCTGCGAAGTTGCAAAATTCATTAAAGATGAACTCGAGCTCATCAGACAAACTGGTGAATCAAGAAATGCAAAAAAAATACTTTAAACCTATTTCAAGTTGTCTGAAACCTATCATCCCTTTATTAGCAAAATAAAAGGAATTAGGAATACGGTTGTAAGCAATAAAGAAAAAAAAGTAGAAGCAATTGAACAATTAAAACCTTTTGTTTCGGTTAATGTTGCACTCAAAATATTCAACATATCAAGAGCTACTTATCAAAATTACAAGACATTAGTTTTAAGTAAATGCACTGCTTCTTATTTTGAATGGTGTGTAAAACGTCATCCAAATCAATTGTTGAAAACGGAAGTAATTAAAATTAAAGATTATTTTGAAAATAGAAACTATCAGTTTTGGTCAAAAGCTTCTTTGTATTATTTAGGACTTAGAAGCAACGATTTTTCATTTGGATTAGCTACTTTCTACAAATATTCTAAACTGCTGGGTTTTAAAAACGGAAGGTATTTGTATAGAAAACCAAAATACAGTCCATTAATAAGTACAAAACCAAATCAAATTTGGTGTGCCGATGTCACTATTTTTAAAACTGCTGATGGGGTTAAGCACTACATTCATTTTTTAATTGACCATTATTCTAAAATGGTTTTAGAGTATCAAGTGGCGAGCAGTTCACAACCAAAAATTATAAAATCACTTCTCCAAAGTGCGTTTGAAAAGCATCCTAACTTAGAATTCTTAAATTTTGTGACTGACGGTGGCATAGAAAATGTAAACAACACGGTGCGAAATTTTGTTTTGAGTTCTGGACATAAAATAATTCATACCATAGCCCAAAAAGATATTCCTGAATCTAATTCTATGATTGAGGCTTTTAACAAAGTGATTAAAAATCAATTTTTACGGCCTCGAAATCTAGAAAATGGAATGCAATTAGAAAAAGCATTAAAAGAAGACATACTTATTTATTGTACTATTCGTCCACAACGAAGTTTACTTGGTAATACTCCTTTTGAAACGCATACAGGAAAACCTATCAATTCTTCTAATTATACTATGCATTTTGGTAAGCAAAAAAACTAAGAATTACTCAAAATAACTTAAATCGCTGTAAGAAATGTGCAAATTAAACTAAAACAAAAACCTGTTAATAGTTTTTACTACTAACAGGTTTTTAAAAATGTATTATTAGATTAAATAATCAAAAATAATAGTTAATACCTTATAAGGAACACGTTTTTATAAAAGTGTTTTAGACGTTGCAATGCGCCCATGCCATCCATTTACGGAATGTTTTCAATTTTGAAAACTACTTTTATTTTGTCTAGAATTACCTGTTAAATATTGATTTTAAAAATTCAACACCATCATTCAATGCATTTAAGCCTTCAGTATTTTGCTCACTATTTTTAAAAAACTGAACAAAACCATGATTCTGTTTGTCATATACCCGAACTTCTGATTTTACACCAGCTTGTAATAATGCTTGATTATAATCTATATTTTCATCTAACAATGGGTCGTATTCACCTACCTGAATAAAAGCTGGCGGAAGGTTTTCATGATTACCAATTAAAGGAGCTATATACGGTAAATCCGAACGAACTCCTTCAGGTATATAGCAATTCAAACTACTGACAAATACATCTTTACTTGGGAAATTGGTATTTCCCAATTCTTTCCATGATTCAGTATTCATTTCTAAACTAGCCGCATATAAATAAATTAGCCATTGTCCGACAATTTGTGGGCCTTTTTTATCTCTTGTCATCATAGTTGCCACCGTGGCAAGATTAGCCCCAGCACTGTCCCCGCAAACCGCAATTTTATGTAGGTCAGCTCCAATTGTAGTGGCATTCGCTGAAATCCATTCTAATGCTGTATAAAAATCGTTTAATCCTGTTGGAAAAGGGTATTCAGGAGCTAGACGATAATCAACATAGGCTACGATTGCTTGAGTATTACTTGCAATGGTATGAACTAAAACTGTATGTGTTTCCAAGTCTCCCGAAACAAAACACCCACCATGAGCAAAAACGACTATGGGTAATAATCCTACTTCAACATTTTTTGGGATATACAAATGTACGGGTATATTATATTCTGAATCTGTGGTTGGAATAGTAATAGTATTTATATCACATTCTAAATCTGGCTTACCTGCTAACGGTATCATAGACCTATACGAAGTTCTAAGGTCATTTGCAAACATCAATTCTTTATTCATTTGTATAAAAGTTAAATGGCGTACTTGTGTTTTTTTACTTACTGCTAATATAGGAATGTTAATTGTATTTTATGGAAAAAGAAAAAGGATGGACACGTTGTTTGTGCGCCCATCCCATCCCTTTACTAAATGCCGATATCTAAACAGATTGTTTTTCTGATAATTAATTACCTTCCAATACTAGCGTTCCTACAACATTAGTCTCTTTTGTATTAGTTTTATTTTTAATTTTTTTGATTTTCAAAACTATCTGTTCACCTAAAGAATTATTACTGGTTGTAAATTGACATCTTAGTTTCGTATCAGCAGTTGATGTTATATTTTCAATACTATTTTGTTCTTCATAATATATTGCCCAAGTTTTTCCATAACTATCTTTATTTAATTCGTAATTGTTTTGCAAATCAATTTCAAAAAACAATACTTAAATATTTATCACTTATGTTTTCCAATTTACTACCTCTATAATCACCAGATTTTTCTATCCAACCTTGTAAGTTTAAAACTTTAAAAAGTTGAGGATTCGTAAAAGAATGTTGCTGGTATAATTTTAAGTTACTAACAAAAAGATTATTTTTTTTTGACTCACTTATGTTTTCAGAAAAATGAGAAACTTTCTTTTCAAAATCAAAAAAATAATCAAGTGATTTTATAGCGAAAAAGAGTAACACAATCCCCAATAACAATAAAATTTTTGAACTATTTTTTTTTCATCTTTTTTCTTATTTAAATTTTCGTCAACTTTTTGATTAACAATTTTGTCTTTATTATTTGCAACGGTTGCCTTGTATCTATCATTCGGAAGTGGACTCATTGTTTTGTATTCCATTTCTGTTTTACCTTGAGTTTTTGTCTCTGTGCCAGGGTCTAATCCAGCAGCCTCTAATGCGGCACTCGGTACATCAGCACAGTTGCTTGAAGCGACTTGATATCAACTTTCTGACTCATCTCGTGCTGCATTTAATGCTTTTTCATCTGTTTTAAAACGAGCCTCTTGAGTGTATTCGGGAGCTTTTTCTTTTTGCCATTTGTCATAATCTGCTTTTGTATCAAAATGCAGTTCTTTGGTTTTTGATGGCCCCCCAGTTACTTCATTGGAATACCAAGGGGATTTATCCCTACCTTCTTTGGATACAAAAGTCCATCCCTTTTTATCATTTCCTATTAAAACAGCATTGTGTCCTGCGTAAACACCGTTTACATTAGTTGCTCCTTTTGGAGCATTAAGTACAATAATATCATTTGGTTTCATTCCATCCGGGTCAGTAAAACGTAATGGATTATCAAAACAATAATTATATGGGCTATATCTTCTCATTTTTTCCGCTAATGGGTCAATATTACTCCAACCTACTCTCGCAGGGTCATAAAGCCTTGCCCCATAATCGTACATCCCAAGCCCCAGTTCGTCTTGCAGCTCCTTCCCATTATACTTATACTTTTGTGCAGGATTTGTAGAAGTAATCACAGAATTATACCCTTGATGTTTGAGCCCAAAAGGGTAGTAGTGACTCTCCTCGATAATCTCACTATTAGTAATAGTTCCATCACCATTGGCATCCCCATAACTCAATCTAACATTACCTAAATGGTCTTTGTACTGGAACACATATTTGTAAGAACTTCCGTTAGGTTCTACGTAACCCTCCGCCGTTGGGAAAAACTGTAATACATTGTCTAAGTACTGGAACCCTCCCAAATAATTGGTAGTAGTAACAGTTGGTGTTGGTAACAAAGAATTGACAGTTTTCCGTATTTTTATCCCCGTCGAGTCGTAAAGATAACTAAACATTTTACAAAAAACCTCGCATTTCGCGAGGTTTCTTCTTTTTATCCTTTATTTAAATTACTTTGAACTATTGTTCTTTTTCAATGTGTTAAAAATATAAAATCGCATATCATTAACTCTAAAATACTACCTGATTACTTAATTGTATCTTTATTTATTATAAAATCCCTAATATCGATTTCCTTTTTTGGTAGTGGCATAAATGGATAAGCAAAATTTCGCTTTGCGATGGTTAATTTACCAAAACTGTCTTTCACTACCCAAATAATAGTTTTTCTATTGTCGTATTGTGCTGTATCGGAAATTTTACTTTTACCAGTTGTTGGATTTTTAAAATAATGCTCAATTCCTGTGTAAATTTTGAATATTGTACCATTTGAAGTTTTAATTGTATTCAAAGACTCTTGTTGATTGTCTAAATTTTCTTCTCTCGTCAAAGACTGTTTCCCCGAATAAACAATTGTTGTGTAATTGTGTGGGTCTTGTTTATCGATGTAAATTTCATTAAAACAATTTTCACAAGGATTTACTTTAACGAAACTGTCTAATACTTTGGACATTGCTTTATTTGGTTCTAAAGCAAAAGTTTTAATATCCTCTTGATGCTTATTACAAGAGATTATAACTGCAATAATAAAAATATTAATAATAGTTGGTTTCATATATCGTTTATTTTTTAAGCATTCCTTTCCAATCAACAGATTTTGCAAAGTTTCGCAAACTTGTGCTGCCTTTTTGGATGTTATCTGCATTTATATTAGGCATTGATTGAGTTAAATCCATAACTCTATAATTTACAGGAGTTCCTTTTGCATATGGCGAAGCAAAAATAACACTCAAGCCGTCCGTTCCTTTTTCATTTTGCATTACAAACGCTGGTTTGTTGGGTGTGGAGGAACGTGCAAAATCCAAATCGCCCCAGCCATCTCCAGTATAATCGGAAGGACCATTACCGCTCATGTGTGCATGTACGGTTCCAATGGTATTAAATTCTTTTCCTGTTACTGGGTCCTGTAGATTTCCATTTTTATATGAATACCCCATTCCACCACCATTTCCTTCTGAACGTGAATTATTATAGTCAGGCAATACCAAAGCACTTTTGTCTCCAATCACCGCTAGTTGTTCTCTACCAGTAGCTTTAGTATTATTCATTACTCTTGAATAAGCATCCTTTTCATTTGAATACATTATGCTTCCGTCTTTTCTAAAATCCGCAGTACCGCCACTTGCAGTAGTTTGTTTGTCAGTATCACCAACGTAAGTGCCTTTATTACCGAGGTCTTTTTGTGATTGTACTTTTGGGTCAAACTGCATCACACCTTTCAAGTCTTTATACCAATCTGTTGCTTCCATCCCATCAGGATCAATAAAATAAACTGGATTATCCATTGCATATGCATAAGGAGAAAAACGTCTTGAGGTTTCGGCTTTCGGATCAATTTGCCAAAATCCTGGTCTATCAGGAGTATAAATTCTCGCTCCATAATCATAAACATTTAAGTCCAATTCATCCTGCAATTCCTTTCCACCAAAAAGTCTTTTTTGTGCTGGATTTGTTGAAGTAACCACAGAATTATATCCTTGATGTTTTAACCCAAAAGGGTAGTAGTGACTTTCCTCTATTATCTCATTATTGGTAATAGTCCCATCGCCATTAGCATCCCCATAACTCAATCTAACATTCCCTAAATGGTCTTTGTACTGAAACACATATTTATAAGAACTTCCGTTAGGTTCTACATAACCTTCCGCCGTTGGGAAAAATTTCAAGACATTGTTTTCGTACTGGAACCCACCACCTAAATAATCCGTAACTATTGTGCTCGCAGGTGATAATACAGTTACTGTTTTCTTTACTTTTATCCCAGTTGCGTCGTAAATATATGCAATAAAATTCCCACTTCCAAAAGTTATTTTAGCAGGAAGATTCAAATGATTGTACACAATCGCGGTAATGTTCTTGTTTTTATCCGTAATCATGTTCCCATTGGCGTCATAACTATAATCATCACCCGTTTTGTTACCATCAATAAAACCCTGACTATCATTGCCCGCAGGGCTGTCAGTTACTTTGGTAAGTTGGTTAGAGTTCGCATTGCTGTAATCATAGGTTAAATCATCTATCTGGAAAATTATGGAAGGTGCATCACTGCCACCAAATCTTTGTAGTGATAGGATATTACCATTCTTGTCATAACTCAAGCTCTCATTATAAGCTCCCGAAACCGGAATGTTTTCCCCGGGTTTTTGGTAAATGGCCTTTTTCAATCTATTAAGATCATCGTATTGATACCCATAGGAACGTGATGTGCCATCAGAGTTAGATAGCCAGAATATTTCGGCTATATTACCATTATACAACGATTTGGCACCGGCAGTAGTGGTAGGCTTGTTATAGTTTATCGCAAAAGCAAACCAATCTTTAGGGTCTGTATCTTGTTGCAAATTGATAATTTTGTTTATCCCCGTAAGCCAGCCTCTAATGTTGTAGCTGTAATCTACTTTTTGCAATGGCGTGCCGCTGTTGTTCCCTACTTTTTTACTGCTTAGTTGCCCCAAATCATCATAGGTATTGGCTGCCAATAGCTGGATTGCTCCACCATTTATCTGGTGAGTGTGTGTGAGCAAAAGCCCTTGCGGAGAATAAGTGAAATCTTCTTTTACGACAAGTTCTGCATCACCAGTGGCACGTTTGTGTTTGGTTATGGTATAGAACGGTTTACCGGTAAAGTCCAGTTTACTGTCCGTATAGCTATAACCTCCCAAATGATTTTGGGTATAACTGCGTATAGGTTTGGCTTTGCTGTCATAAAAGGTAGAGGTAGTCTCACCCAAATTTTCAGTTGATGATGTAAGTACTCTTGTCCAACTGCCCGTAGCAAGACCTTTGGCATTAGCCAAAACGTTTTGTCCTTCTATCGTAGTAGGAACTGTTCTTATATTATTCTAAAAATTAAAACTTCTTTAATTAAAGGTTTTGTTATTAGTAAGTTGTATATTTAGTTTCGATGTAAGTTCTTAAATTTAATTATCTAAAATTATATTCATTATGAAAGTATTATTTACTTCAATTTTTATTGTTTTATCCAGTCTTCCAAAGAATAATACTGATAGTGTTTATATATGTATTAGTAAAACAGCCAGTAAATATCATCTTACTACTAACTGTAGAGGTCTAAATCAATGTACACATGAGGTTAGAAAAGTTAGTTTGAAAGAGGCAAACGAACTTGGCTATAAAGAATTGTGTGGATGGGAAAAATAATTTAACGAAGCCCATAAAAAAACCTCGCATTTCGCGAGGTTTCTTCTTTTTATCCTTTATTTAAATTATTGATATTTTTCAATACGTTAGAAATATAAAACCGCATATTACTAACTTTGAAATACTACCGATTTATTCAATACCCATAATTTCCTCTCTTTTAATTACTAAATATTTTGGTAAATAGTCATTCCTTACAACTTGATAACCATTTAAATAAAAATAGTACGATATAGTCATAATTTCATTCGGAGATGTTTCTTTTGAAATATTCAAGATATAAGAGCCTTTTTCAAAATCTTCTTTTTTACTATATTTTTTAAAAAAAGTTTCAAACGTTTGGTCCTTATATTCATTCTCAATCGTTTTACTCAATTTAAAAATTTTATACGGAATGTTATCAAAAACAGTTGTATTGAGCTGAATATTGTGATTTAAAACATCTGATAAAAATTCGTTATAACTCTTGAATATTGATTTATAATGATAATTGTATACATAATTTAGATAATCAGCATTCGTTATAATTATTTGCTGGTTTTTTGACAGAACAAATAGATCTAAATTTCCAAATTTAGAAGGGATTTTATAACTTCCTTCTGATAGTTTATTTATAACTTCATTTGATATTATCTCTTTCTTTTCCACACAAGAAGAAAAAATTGATACTAAAAATATAATAAAAATACACTTTTTCATTTTTAACTATTTAAATTTATTACTAGGCGGTTCTTTTAAGTCTTTAGGATCAATAGGTTTACCATATTGTGTCCTTTCAAGTTGTTTTAATGTTTTTCTCATAAGATTTTCAAAAAATACAGCTCTTATTTCCGATGGATCTTTTTCATTATTTTCTGTGTCATCAGCCATATTTCCTATATCATAATCGAATTGATGTCTCATTTCGTGTGCAACTGCTGCATCATCTGAATCAGTAGTTCCTTCAGTTTTTTCATACTCTGCGTCATCCTCTTTAGAAAAATGATATGATGTACGTGTACCCACTGGTGAATTCTTATCTGATGTACTTGGTATACCATATGCACTGACGGCACTTTTATAACCTGTCTCTACGTAATGATGAAGTTTACTTGTTTCAAGCTTATGTAATACTCCTTTTAGTCTAGAATCATTTGATTTTTCAATTTTTCTATATGTTGACAAAACTTTATACATAGTAGGGTCAACACTTTCCTTTCCAGGATTATATCTTCTAGAGTATTTTCCATTTGCATCTAATTCATAAAAATTTCCTTTGCGATATTGAAAATTTCTTGCTTGATCTCCTTTTGTAACAATAAATATTATATCTCTACCGTCGGGGTCAATTGCATTTGTTGGATTATTAGCTACATAAGCATAAGGAGATAATGAAGAAAACTTTTCTGCTAATGGGTCAATACCCCACCAAGTACAATCTGCAGGGTCATAAAGTCTCGCCCCATAGTCATACATGTTAAGTCCAAGCTCATCTTGTAATTCCTTACCGCCAAAGAGTCGCTTTTGTGCGGGATTTGTTGAAGTTACGGTAGAATTATATCCTTGATGTTTTAAGCCAAAAGGGTAGTAATGACTCTCCTCGATAATCTCACTATTGGTAATAGCTCCATCTCCATTGGCATCTCCATAGCTCAACCTAACATTCCCTAAATGGTCTTTGTACTGGAACACATATTTATAAGAACTTCCGTTAGGCTCTACGTAACCTTCCGCCGTTGGGAAAAATTGCAACACATTGTCTTTGTACTGGAACCCGCCCAAATAATTGGTAGTTGTAACAGTTGGTGTTGGCAACAAAGAATTAACCGTTTTCTGTACTTTTAGCCCAGCCGAGTTGTAAATATAGGCAATAGTATTTCCAGTTCCAAATGTTATTTTAACAGGAAGATTCAAATGGTTGTACACAATATTGGTAATGTTCTTGTTTTTATCGGTAATCATGTTTCCATTCGAGTCATAACTATAATCATCACCTGTTTTGTTACCATCAATAAAACCTTGACTGTCATTACCCGCAGGGCTGTCAGTTACTTTGGTAAGTTGGTTAGAGTTCGCATTGCTGTAATCATACGCTAAATCATCTATCTGAAAAATTATAGATGGTGCATCGCTGCCACCAAATCTTTGCAGAGAGGTGATATTACCATTTTTATCGTAACTCAAGCTCTCATTATAGGCACCCGAAACCGGAATATTCTCCCCAGGTTTTTGGTAAATGGCCTTTTTTAATCTATTAAGATCATCGTATTGATACCCATAGGAACGGAGTGTGCCATCAGAGTTAGATCGCCAGAATGTTTCGGCTATATTGCCGTTATACAATGGCTTTAGATTTGCTACACTTCCTGCTACAACATTGTAGTTTATTTTGAATCCAAACAAATCTTTTTCCGTAGTATTCAAAATCAAGTTGTTGCTGGAATCGTTGTTGATTCCTGTCATCCAGCCTCTTATGTTGTAGGTGTAGTCTATTTTTTGCAATGGAGTACCGCTGTTGTTCCCTACTTTTTTACTGCTTAGTTGCCCCAAATCATCATAGGTATTGGCAGCCAATAGCTGAATGGCACCACCATTTATCTGATGGGTATGTGTGAGTATACGTCCTTGCGGAGAATAGGTGAAATCCTCTTTTGTGACAAGTTCAACATCGCCAGTAGTTCGTTTATGCTTGGCTATAGTGTACAGCAATTGCCCTGAAAAATCCAGTTTGCTATCAGTACTAGTATATCCATCTAAATAGTTTTGGACATAGCTGCGTATAGGTCTTGCCTTAGCATCATAGAACGTAGTAGAGGTTTCTCCTAAAGATGTTGAAGCAGTGGTTAATACCCTTGTCCAACTACCAGTTGCAAGACCTTTGGCATTAGCCAAAACCGTTTGCCCTTCTATAGTAGTAGGAATAGTGGGTACATTAGGGAATGTGTAATTGTCATAATAATTAACCGTAAGTAGTTTAATGCTCGTAGGGGCAACAGTATTGCTATAATACGCCTGAATCCCATCTATAGCACCCGAAGTTTGTTTGGTCTCAAACAAAACTGTGGCATTATTTTGAGCATTCTGCAGGGTAGTTCGGCTCAAAGCATCCGCAGTAGAATTTGACCAACCAGTGTAAACGGGTCTGCCAAAAGCATCATATTTAGTAATGAGCCAACCCACCGCAGTATCATCCTTAAATGGTGAATTTGCAGGACCTGTGGCAACGGGTCTGTCCAGTTTATCGTATACAATAAATTCCCATTGTTTGCCCGGTATTTTTTTCTCGACCAAACGGTTGCGATAATCGTATTTGTACTGGTAACACAATCCGTCTAGTACTTCCTGATTTATGGTTCCGTCAGCCTTTGGCGGAATTACATAGGTTAAATTGCCATAAGTGTCATATACATAATGCGTATCGTGTTTGGTTCCGGATTCGTAGGTTCTCTTTAGGATTACCTTGCCCTCTTTGTTTTTAAACTCAACTGTACTTCCTCCGTTTTCGGTAGGATTGGCAGAACTGTTCTCATCATACGTAACCGTTTTGATTAGTTCACTGGCAGCATAATTTCCATCTTCAGACAAGGCAATATCAAACAATCCAGATCCGGCATTCCAGTTTGCGGCAGCGCGATAGAGTTTTACTTCGGTATCCGTATTGGTCTGATAATCCATCTTGATTTCGTGACCACCATCCATAGCCCAATCATTACCCGGAGCCGCTTGTTTTATGACTCTGCCTAGAGGTGATAATTCTAATTTCTTTTCAGAAAAAGGATTGGCTGTATTTTCATATTTCTCTGCACTGTAAAAAGTAATGGCATTTTCTGCTGCATTTGCGTCATAAGCCATATTACTGGAATTTGCTGCATATGGCAGGTATTCCTTGGTTGGTCTGCCAAAATCATCGTAACCGGTAGAGGTTATTATATCCTTTCCTGCTGTAGATTGCTTATTGGCAATTTGTTGCACGGGTCTTCCCAGTCCGTCGAAATACGTAATATTCACTAGCGCTTTTTCAGGAGTTGGTCCCTGTAAAATAGTATTTGTAGGCTCTTTATAAGTAGTCGTTATAATATAATTGTAGTCTGATGAAGGGGAAGCCAAACTACTGCAATCTGGGCTTGTTCCTGCTATTGTTGGACAATTATCCGAGTAATTGGCAACATACTTTCCGGCTGGTGGTGTACATTGTTGTACAAAATTTGATGGGTCACCCAGTCCGTCCTGTTCATTGTCTGCATACCATTTGGTATTAGGATTAAGATCGCCGTTCGAATCATCACAATCGGTATTATTAGCCACATAACCCGTAGGTTGAATGCTATAGTAAAGAGTTATGTTAGGATTCCCAAATGTATCTTTATCAAAATCCTTATAAAAAGTTTGTGGTGGGATATTGGTAATAAACTCATTTCTATCATTATAATCACTGGCATTGGTCACATAGCCCGTTGGTTGAAGACTATAGTACAAACTCACGTTTGGATTCCCAAAAGTATCTTTGTCATAATCCTCATAAAAATTTCGGGGTTGAATGTTGATGATATTTCCCGTTCTGTCGTCATAATCACTGGCATTGGTTACATAGCCCGTAGGCTGATTGCTATAGTATACACTTACGTTGGGATTCCCAAAAGTGTCTTTATCATAATCCTCATAGAAAGTTCGAGGGGGAATATTGGTAATATTTCCCGTTCTGTCATCATAATCAGCATTATTGAGTACATATTTGTAAGGTTTGTTACAACTTGAAACTGTGACAGCCGGATCACCAAAAGTATCACCATCATTATCATAATACCATACCCTAACGGTGTATACCGTTACATCGTAGTCATTACAATCATCCGCTGTATCTACATACCTATCAGGTTTTGTACAGCTTTGTTTAGTTTGTGATGCAGCTCCATGTCCGTCGCCATCATTATCAAAATACCATATAGTATTTGGTTTTATGAACCTATTTCCGTCATCGCAATCTCCAGACTCGCGAGCGTAACCTACCGGTTGTGTACAACTTTTAACAAAATTGTTGGTTACACCAAAACCATCGCCATCAACATCGCGATACCACATTACATCTGGATGCACATTAACATTACTGTCATTACAATCCCCACCCTTGAGAACATAGTCATGGTTAAGTGGAGGAGCGCATCCAAAACGAGAACCTGCACCTGCACCAAAAGTATCATGATCGCTATCAATATACCAAACTGTATTGGGATTTAAGTCGTAATCAGAATCATTACAGTCATCACCATTGTCTGTATATCCTGCGGGTCTGGTACAGCTTAAGACTGTTATCTCACGAACTCCGAAATTATCGCCATCTACATCTCTGTACCAAACTGTATTGGGGTTTATAGCGACATTTCCGTCATTACAATCTAAATTATTAGTTACATAACCATCAGGTTTTACACTACAGTATACCGTTACAGTTGGACTCCCAAAAGTATCGGTATCATAATCCCTGTAAAAAGTTTGTGGAGTAATATTAGTAATCGCTCCATTGGCATCATCGTAATCCCATGGATTTATTACATAATCAGCAGGTTGTATACAACCGATTATAGTAATTGAACGATTCCCATAACCATCGTGATCCCCATCACGATACCAAACAGTAGTTGGTTTTATAGCTGCATTATTATCATTACAATCTAAATTATTGGTAACATAGTTAGGAGGTGCTATACTATAAAATACCCTTACGTTGGGATTACCAAAAGTATCCCCATCTGAATCGTGGTAAAAATATTGGGTAGGGGCTACATTGGTAATATATTTATTGGTATCATCCAAATCATCCCCCTCAGCTACATACCCATCAATTTTGGTTGCACTCAGTCTGGTTCTTATGGGATCTCCAAATCCATCTTTATCACTATCCCTATACCATGTAACAGGACGATCACCTCCTCCACCAGGAGGTGGTGCTGCCATTGGCATAGGCGCAGCTAATACTTTTTGATTGTTTTGGGAATATCCTATTGTAGCTAAAAACAGCAAAAAGAAGATAAATGTAATTTTTTTCATAATTCTGTTTTTAGTTTTTATAATGGTATTGGTTCTCAGTTACAATTTTTCCCTGACTGTCTTTTACCACTTTCAGGCGATTAAATGGGTCATATTCATAATATGTTGTTAGGCCTTTAGGATCAGTTACTGTACTTATTCCCACTAATGGTATATAGGTAAAGGTGGTTATCATTGCGTTTGGTAAATTATTTCTAAATGTTTCCTCATTAGTCGCATATGCTGCGATCGCCTGATCGTAAGTTGCATTTTCAACTTTGGCAATTGGCTTGGTTTTATTGTATCCCCAGATAATGGCCACTGGTGTGCCGCTCTCTAAGGTATATTGGAGAATATTACCCACGTCATCGTATTTGTCGTATGTAATTTTTCTTTCCAGAGAATTTGCCGTTGGCAACGAATTAGGAAATTTGGCAGCATAAATAAACTTTGGCAATAGCAAATTAGCTGTCGTGGCATCCTTTGCAAATTCTGTTTTTTGCTCGGATAGTTTGACACCTCCTCTGTAAGTTTCTGTTTTTAATGGAGTATCAATTCTATTACTCTCTTTCATATCCAGTACAAAAGGTTCTGATGCCATAGCTAAATCGAGAGGATAATAATATTTGGTTTCTAATGTTTCCTTTAAGGAGGATTTGGTGCTTTGCGATGTCATTTGTAGATGCGATGGATTAGTATACCCGTAGGTTGTTGTTGTTTCTACGGGATTTAATCCGTTAAGATCGTATTTTTTGGATACTGACGATTGCAGATAAAACCAATATGATTTTGTTGCATATTCTACTATACTCAAATAATCGATAGCATCTACAACTGCGAAGAGATCACTAAAATGTTTTCGAACATTATAGTCCTTAACTTCCTTGCTATAAGAAGGATCCAGCTTATAATTGTTTTCATTCTCGGCTACAACCACTATTGAAGCAGTACCATTTTTTTTCTGAAATACCTGTGATTTTATCTCCAGACCATTATCCCAACCAAAATTGGTTAACGGAGCACTTTTAATATCAACTGTCCCTAAAATTCTACTACTGCCATTGTTTTGACCGTTAGCATCCAAATCATCTTCCCAATTATCTCTGTGCACAATAAATTCTTTCATTTCTCCACCATTCTCAAAAGCATCTCCACCTTCACTAACCGTTACATACTTATAAAAGCAATTACTGCTTCCTGTATCAAACAAGGAAATTATACTACTGGAACTAACCACAAGATTACTGTTATCTGACATAAAAGTGCTACCAGGACCACTTTGGCACAATCTTCTTAGAAGTTCTATATCAATATAAAGAGGCGCTTTTCCTTTATCTCCAGATGAATGGGTGAGATCACTTTTTGAGGCATAATAATAGCGCTTATAGTTCGCTCTAGCTGATGCCTCTGCAAAATCTTTGGTTGATTTAATGCGTACACCACCCGTTTCTAAATTTGTAGATATCTTTTCTGGTGCTGTTTTATAATAGGTCATCTCAACCCATGCTGAAGCGCGAAGTCCGCTTTTAAGTAGACTAACTGTATACAATTTACCTGCTTCAGCATCAAAATAAACAGTATTGGTGACTTTTTTTATAACGGTATAAGCGCCTTTATAATAATAGGGAGTGCCAAACTGAGAGATTTGATAGAAATCCAAAAAATTTCCAGAATTTTCATCCTTTATTTGCATGGAAGCACTGTAATGTCCCGTATCACGCGGATCTGGAATTAGAACACCATTGTCATCATATTTGGGCTCCTCTTCGTTTGAATAATAAACATAGCCCGAAAATTCAATTCTCTGATTAATAGGCGAGGTAAAAGTAAAGGTACCTTTTTTTGGAGTATCATCTATACCATCATTATCTTCATCTACAAAGGGAAGATCAATTTTTTCTACTGTTTTTGCAGGATAAGTTGTTTTTTCCCCCCAGTAGGTATTACTCTCATAATCAAATTCGGTAAATCCTTTAGTAGGATAAATGATTTTACTGAGCAAACCAATCTTGGCAAAATTGGCATTGGGTTCTTTATCCGCTCCGTTATAATCGATATCATTTAAACCATACTCCCTTATGTTTTTGGGTACTAAATTGGTATTACTGTTTTTCCCATTGTAATATCCCCAATGATCTTGGCTTGTTGCAAGTCTCTTGGGAAAACCGTTCGGATTGATGTACTCAAAAGCATATTTTTTAGTCGGGTCAATACATGTAATGTCTTGCAAAAACACACGCGCATTGGGCGTTTTTAAATAATTGAAGTTTATTTTTTCAATCACAAGGCCATTAGCGTTGAATTGGGTGATAGTATTAATTTTGCTATTGCCATTGACTTCTTCATTAACTCCCGAAGCTGTATAATCGAAAGTAACATACCCATCACTGTTATTATTACTGTATATCTTATTCACTCTTTTGCCGATAACATTCATATTAAAAGAAACAATGGCACTAAGAGTTGGAGCATTAGTATACGTACTCCCATCACAACCATTTTGTATTTGAGGATACGACATACTTAATGTTTGGGAATTGGATGCGATGTAATCCATATTGGCATCCTCATAGCTAAGATATATTTCCGAGCCGTTGGGATGCACTATTTTACTTAAATACCATGCTGTGTTGGAACCACTTATTACTGAATGTCCTGCACCCATATTCCTAAAAGTGGTCATTTCTTTTTCCGTAAAATAATATTTAACGCCATTGGTGGTTGTCAGTAGAAAATCGGCATTATCCGTTCCGCATCGCGCTATTTTTATTTTTTGATGGTTTACTAAAACCGGTACATTGTTTTTATCATATACAAATTTCCCCGAATTGCCATTAAAATTAAAAGAATAGATATCCCTTTCCGTATCGGCATTATCCTGTCCAGCAGCTTTGTAAAATTGTAATTTTTCTGCATCGGTTGCGGTTGATAAATTATCAGGCGGATAAACCCCAGTTTGGGTATCATCGGATTTATCCCTTACCGTTCTGGTGATAACCCCTCCAAAATTAAGGTTCCAACCCAATCCTACATTCGAGGCAACTTCATCTACCTTTATTCCGTTAGAACCATAAAAAAGCGATAGAGGTGATTCTAAATCTTTAGTCTTAAAAGTAATCAGCGGAACCGAAATATTTGCTGCTCCTGTAAACGTACCGACAGGGACATTGCCATATTTGCCCAATTCTCCCGCAGTAGGAGAGGGTGGGGTTATGTTGGGAAGGAATTTACCTGTATCTTGCGCAACTGCATTTAGACATGCAAAAATGAACAACAGGAAAAAGACATATTGACTCCTGTTGTTGGTAGTATATATAGTACTCATTGTGTTTTTTAATTTTTTCCTTTTTTTATTATTTTCACTCCATCACTCTGTACATTGGTTTTTATGTTCACCACATATATTCCTTCGGGATATTGACTTAAATCTATTGGTACGGTTCGCTCTTTGACAGGGAATCGTTGTAATATACGACCTGCTATATCTACTACTGTAGCTGTTCCGTCTTCAAAATCATAGCCTATAATAATGTTGGTAAATGCCTGTGCGGGATTAGGAATGGCCTCTACGCTTGTTTTTACTTTTTCTAGTTTGGTTTTGTCTTTGAGTTTTACTACCCAAAAATCATTTCCGCCTATATTTCCGTTTTTATCCTTAGAGGCGTTAGAGTTTGAGGTTCCAGCCATAAGATAGCCGCCATCTCTTGTTTCTATTAGTTTGCGTAGTATGTCTTCTCCGCCGCTTCCTACTGTTTTCTTCCAGGTTTCTTCGCCTTTTTCATCTATTTTTAAGGCGATGTAGTCATTAATTCCTTCTCTGTCTTTATTGATGAGATTAGTTGCTTTTCCAACCAGACCTTCTCTAGGTTGTTTGTTTTCGCTTTGGGCGTATCCGCCAATGAGATAGGTATGGTCTTTATTCTCGACCAATGAGGTTAAAATATCGACTTTCCCAAAATCGTAGGTTTTGCTCCAGAGAACTTCGCCTTTTTCATCCAGTTTGAGTACCCAGTAATCGGTTCCATTTCCTACGTTGCCTCCCAAAGTGGTAAGTGGTTGTGTACTGTTAGAATTTCCTCCCAGTATATAACCGTTATCCTGAGTCTGATGAATAGCATACAATTGGTCGTCTCCATTACTACCGTATGTTTTTTGCCACTCTATAATTCCGGCATTATCAATTTTTATAACCCAATAATCTCCTATTCCTTTATTAGGCTCGGTTTTGTCTCCGGATCGAGTTGAGTTTGAATATCCTCCTATAATATATCCGTTATCTTGGGTTTGTTCCATGCTTCTAAGTAAATCGGCATACTCACCTCCATACGTTTTTTGCCACTCAACAACTCCTGATTTGTCGAGTTTAACAATCCAATAGTCCATGTTGCCACGACTTTTTTCGGATTTGGCACACAAATCAGGTTTAGCGTCTAATGGTACTGCATGAAGAGCATTTTTTTCTTCTGCCGGACTTGAGCTGGAGGAACCTCCTAGCATATAACCGCCATCTTTGGTCTGAAAAGCGCATACCAGTTCATCCTGACTGCTGCCGCCTATGGTTCTTTGCCATTGCTCTTCGCCTTTGGCATTAAGCTTAACTACCCAAAAATCCGTTACGCCTCTACAAGAGTCTTTTTTCTGAAAATCTTTTGATGAACTGGAAGTACCAGCAAGAATAAAGCCACCATCTGTGGTGTTTTTTATGCTTTGTAATAAATCGAATCCGCTGCCCCCGATGCTTTTTTGCCAGTCGAGTTCGCCTTTTTCATCCATTTTCCAAATCCAGTAATCAAGATCTCCGTGATTGTTATCTGTTTTATTTCCGCTTTTGTCAGAGAGAGAGCTTCCAGCGAGTATAAAACCATAATCGGCTGTGGGTTGTGCATCAAAAAGATAATCGGCATGTTTGCCTCCATATGATTTTTCCCAAAGTATGTCCTGAGAGTGTATCAGTAGGGGGAAAAAAAGTAGGGGTAATAAGTATTTTTTCTTCATTTTTGAGTGGTATTACTATAAAAAAAGTGCTGTTTTTCGCACTAAGGTTAGGTGTTTGTAATTTGGCGCAAGGATATGCCCTATTATTGGCATATACAATACCCACATTTAGTGATATTTTTAATTTTTTTCAATGATTTGGAGTCTCTAACAACTTTTCTTACAGTAAATTATAAATTACAAAAACTTTACTTACTCCTTAAAAAGATACATTCAATTTAATATTTATGTATTGGAGAGCTTTTGGTATGCTTTGGGCAAGATGTTTTTATGAAATTGAAATGTAACTGTTTGATAGATAATATGTATTTGAAAAAAAATCCGAATGTTATTGATGAGATTTCTATACTGCCCCTAAAAGTGATTTTTTTTTGTGGGCAGTATAGATAAAACTTTTTTTAATCATAGAACGGTGCTGTGATTATGATGAAAATAGTTTCTCATTATGTGTAGCTATTCGCGACAATTTTTATAAGTCCAAACCTTTTGCTTTGTTAGGGTAGGATTTCAATAATCATAATGATAAATATTTGTGATTAAAAGAAATAAAGTAATAAGGACACCAGCCCCACAAATTACAATGAGTACATCAATAATTAAGAGCGTGTGTTTTGAGTTAAATAGTTTCATTATAGATTGTTTTTTTGGTGAAACGCTTTACTCATTAAATCAGGTTTTGAGGGTTTTTGGTGGTTGATGCTTTTAATTGTAGATTTGTCGTGCATAACATTAATCTGTTTTAAGGTTAATAAATTTGTTTATGAACCGGAGTTCCAGCTTCGGTTTATTTTTTGTTTAAAATAGCTTTGCGTTGCAAATGTTTTTTTGAGGTTTCGTATAATCTTTTTTGATATAATTCAAAGAGTGCGTCTTCAATATCTTCATTAGAGTTTCTGCCGTTAAAAACATGATTTATATAGGACTGTCCGTAAGGAATACCGTTTTTTCTAACTATTCCTTTGCTTTTCAATATGGCTTGTACGTCTTTTGAATAGCTGTTTTTAAAGACTTTCTTCATTTTTTTTCTCTCAGTAATTGTTATCATAGGTAAGTACTGTTTTTTGTGACATATTTATTTTAACTTTACTACGGCGGTGCTATTTTTCTTGCATCTCAAAGATATATCATTTATTAATATGTTGTATCAAAAATAATATAAAAATTTTAAAAAAATGCAAACAGAGGGAGAAAGATTGAGATATTACATTGAAAGTAAGGGGGATAGTATTAGGAAGTTTTGTTTGGATAATGATATTTTGTACACTTCATTGCATCCGATATTGATGAATTCCAGACCTCTAGGAATAAATATCTTAAAGAAGATTATGGAATCTTGCCCTAATTTAAACGTGAATTGGGTATTAACCGGTAAGGGTGATGTTGAGATCAACCCTAATGAGGTTGATGCTTTAAAAGAACCTAATCCGATTTATGGAAATATTGATCCTGGTTATGAAGCTTTCTTAAAGTATTTGGACAGAGAAACCGCTGTTGAGAAAATAAAGAAGCTGATTGATCTTAGGCTCAATAAAAATGAAGCTAAATAGATTGGGATTTAAAAATGAAGCACAAAACAATACCTTAAGATTGCTTCATAATGCAAAAATTCTAACTACCAATATTAATGTAAAGGATATTGCAATCCTATTGTTGTAATAAATAGCACCGATATGAGATTGTGTGTGTTTGGTATAATCTTAATAAGTATCCCTTTTTGAGACGATTGTGTGATTGTCTTAAAAATCCAAAAAGATATTTTTTACTTTCTTTTAAAGCTACCCCAAAGTGTTTTAATGAAGAGTTAATGTTTGTAATAAGTTTGATGGGTGTTTTATTTTTACATCACCAACTTGTTTGAAAAGTTGAGCAATTTTCTATTCATTCTTTATTGAGTAATCATAAATAGATTGTTTTTATCTGTTTCAATTTTATAAAAACTGAGTTATTTCCAACCAGTTATTGATTCAATTTTTTTACCAGTAAAGCTTTCTTTTTTTGTTCAAAATGCTTGAAATTAGATAAATACGATAAGTATTTTTCTTATGGATTACTTTTGAATCTGTATGCTAATTATGCCCCAAAACTTCTTGCGCAAATATTTGTTAGTGATATAACAAAAAACCAATATTAGTTATTATCTGACTATCAAAAATAGGAGTATTCTTTTTAATACCGCAAAAACATGCATTTTGTCTGTTAAATTTACTTTTTATTAGTTTATTTGATTTTGTTTTATTTCATTCGCATTTATAAACTGAATGTTAAAAAAATAGAAACAATAAATACATCATCTTTTAATGTTATTTTTGTTTCGTGCAATTTTAGTATAATAAAAAGTTAATATTGTGTTTTTTTTTGCTTTCAAAAAGCGTTGTGTTGCCTTTATCAGATAGAATTGGGCTTGTAAATTTAAGCTGGAATCTGAGGATTGTTTTTCAAAAGAATAATTCTATCAACTTATATGCAATTATAAAAGAAAGTCGAGTAGGGAGAGTGTGAAATGGGTATGAATAATTGAATATTAGATAGAGTAGAGGCAAGGTCTAAAGCAGTAGTGTAAAACTGTAGAATTCTTATTTTGTAACCTCCAATAAATAATCTAAAAATAAAAAATCATTTTGTAAATGGAAAGATTTGTAATTACTAGGAATGCAGATGGTATGTTTCAATTTAGTTATAAAGACAGACAAGGAAGGACAATCTTTTATAGTGGGTGTTATACAAGAAAAACAATGTGTGTAAAAGGGATATGCTCAGTAAAATATAATTCGCAGGACAGTGTGAAGTTTAATAAGAAGAAATCGCCTAACGGAAACATGTTTTACTTTAACATTAAGTCATCTAACGGAAAGGTCATCGCTATAAGCGAGTTGTTTGAGGAGAAGGAGATGCGTGATTCTTATATTACATCTATAAAAAGTGGTGCTTTTAATGCGATTATCGAAGAGGATAAAAAAGCTAAAAGCGTGTCTAGAGAACTAAGTTGGTAATTTTAGTATTGACCCCAAATAAATCATAATTCCTAGCAATAGAATTAGAATCTATATTTCTTGTTATTTTTAATGATATTGAATTAGTATGTGCACTTTTTTATAACAAGAGCAGAAAGCTACCTGAGGGTAGCTTTTTTTGTTTGTAACAGTTATTTGTGTTTGTAAGGTAATTTTTATTTTAACAATATTTTAAACTTATCCCAGCTAATCATAAAATTTCAGAGTGCTTACTTTTTGGTTTAAAATCGATTAAACCATATGGATTTACTGGGGTAATGGGCGGTGTCTTGCTGTAGGAAACTACTAATTGTGAGCTTATTTTGTGATTTATGTTTTGTTAAATTTAATAAAAATTTAATAAAAATTTAATACGGAATTTTGAAAAATGTATTTTTCAAAAGTGCTTTTCGTCTCTTTTTTCTTATTTGTTGAATAATATTTTATTTTTTTTAATTTTTAAAAATTTAATTATTCATTGGGTTATTGTGTGATAAAAATTATTGTTTTTGTGTTAAAATGTGATAAATTTTATAAAATTTTAAGTTTAAAAAAATGGAATGTTATTTTTTTGCCAAAAAAAACACGCTTAGAATTTGTATCCCATTTTTTGCTGCAAGAAATAATTTTAAAGTTTGCTTTATATTAATTTTCAAAAAGTTTAAATAATGAGATTAAAGTTCAATGGATTCTTAGCACTACTTGTGGTGCTAGTGACGCAACTAACTTTTGCGCAAGAGAGATCTGTTTCAGGAATTGTTTCTGATAATGCAGGTATGCCTTTACCAGGTGTAAGTGTATTAGTGAAAGGAACAAAAACTGGAACTCAATCAGATTTTGATGGAAAATTTTCTATCAAGGCTAACCCAAACGAAGTCTTGGTTTTTAGCTACGTGGGGATGAAACCCCAAGAAGTATCAGCAAGTTCTACTACACTTAAGGTAAAATTATCTAGTGGTACTACAGAACTTGAAAGTGTAGTTGTAACAACTGCATTAGGTATTAAGAGAGAGAAAAAATCTCTTGGTTATTCTACGCAGGAAGTTACTGGAGCTGATTTGTCAGCAGGAGCTTCAAGTGCAAACTTCCTGAACGAACTTTCAGGTAAAGCTGCTGGTGTTAACATCAGAAAAAATACCAACTTTGGTGGATCTACAAACGTAGTTTCAAGAGGTGTTAAAAACCTTACTGGTGATAACCAAATGCTTATCGTTATTGATGGTATGCCAATTAATAACACTAACACTAACTCAAGCCAAGGTAGCCAAACACAAGGTGCACGTAATACTTATGATTACGGTAATGCCGGTATGGATATTAACCCTGATGATATCGAGTCTTTAAACATCTTGAAAGGTGCTGCTGCATCTGCATTATACGGATGGCAAGCTGGTAATGGTGTAATCATGATTACTACCAAAAAAGGAAAATCTAAAAAAGGAATGGGAGTTACTATTTCTAGTGAGATGACTATTGGTACTGTTGATAAATCAACTTTCCCTGAATATCAAGATAAATACGGACAAGGATATGGTCCAACGTATGATGCTGCAGGAAATCCAAAAGGTACTCCGGTAGGACCAACAGGAGCATTCTTTACAATCGATAAAAACGGAAATCAAGTAGCTACTACTGTTGATGACGCTTCTTACGGTGTTGCTTTTGATCCGAACCTTTCTGTTTTCCAATGGAATGCTTATACACCTTTTACTGACAACTATGGTAAAAAAACTACTTGGCAAGCTGCAAAGAATGGACCAATTAAGTTCTTTCAAACAGCTCAAACTTTCAACAATTCTGTCTCTTTAGAAGATGGTACAGATAAGACTAATTTTGTATTGAACTTCAACAATTTCAAAGAAAATGGTATTTTACCAAACAGTGAATTGAAAAAGAACAATGTAAGTCTTAAATTTAACCACAAATTTACTGATAAGTTATCAGCTAGTGCATTTGCAAATTACTCTGCTCAAAAAACTGTAGGTAGAAATACAACTGGATACGGTGGAGATAACATTATGGGACAATTCCGTCAATGGTGGGCTACTAATGTTGATATAAAAGAACAACAAGAAGCTTTCGAAAGATCAGGAGGGCAAAACATCTCTTGGAACATGGCTGATCCAGCTAATGGTAACACAAGTGCTAAATACTGGGATAACCCATATTTTACAAGATACAAAAACTACCAATCTGATGAGAGAAACCGTTTTATTGGTTATGCTCAATTAGATTATAAAGTAAACAACTGGTTATCTGCTTCTGGAAAAATTAGTACAGATAGTTATGCAGAATTACGTGAAGAAAGAAAAGCTGCTGGATCTCTAAACTCTGTGTTTGGAATCAACAGATTAGCTGTTCCTTCTGGATACCAAAAGTATGATGGAATGTTCTCTGAGCAAAACTATCAATTTACTTTAAACTTCAAGAAAAACATTACTGAGGATTTCTCTTTGACTGGATTATTAGGAGTTAACGCTTTAAGAACAAGACGTGTTTCTACTCTTTCATCTACAGAGGGTGGACTTATTATCCCAGGTATTTATTCATTGTCTAACTCAATGTCTCCAAACCCATTCCCAGTTGAAGTTGAAAACAATTCTGGTGTAAACAGTGGATATGCATCTGCATCTTTAGGATACAAAGACTTTTTATATTTAGATGGAACTTTCCGTCATGACGCTTTCTCTACTTTACCAAAAGGAGATAATTCAGTAAATACATTCTCTACATCTGCAAGTTATGTTTTCACAAAACATGTTGACCAACCATGGTTATCTTTCGGTAAATTGAGAGCAAGTTATGCTGAAAACCCACAAGGAAACATCGATTTGTATTCTTTACAAAGTGTATTTACCAAATTTAACCCATTTGGTTCAGCTCAACTTTACTCTATTCCAAACGTAGGAGCTAATCCAGGTTTACGTCCTGTAAAAACTGCTTCAGAAGAGGTTGGTTTAGAAATGCAACTTTTCGACAGAAGAGTAGGATTTGATGTAAGTGTTTATAGAAGTTTAAGTTCTGATCAAATATTCCCAGTAGATTATTCTACTTCAACTGGACTTTCTCAAAGATACATCAATGCTGGATCTGTAGAAAACAAAGGAATTGAGGTACAATTCAATGCTACTCCAATAAAAACTAGCGATTTCCAATGGGATGTTTTTGTAAACTGGTCTAAAAATAAGAACGAAGTTGTTGCTTTAGCTCCAGGAATCGAAACTCTTACATTAGGTACTTTCCAAGGAAACGTAAGTATCATTGCTAAAGAAGGGCGTCCTTATGGTGACATCATCGGAAAAGATTATGTTTATACTGCTGATGGACAAAGAATGACAAACAACGGTTCTTATGTAATGACTACTACAACTACAAATGTTATTGGTAACGTTACTCCAGACTGGATCGGTGGTTTACGTAACAAGTTTACTTACAAACAAGTTTCATTAGGATTCTTAATTGACATGCAAAAAGGTGGAGATATCTTCTCTCTTGACCAATATTACGGACAAGATTCAGGTTTATACAAATCTACTGCTGGAAATAATGAGTTAGGAAACCCAGTAAGAAATACTATCGCTAATGGTGGTGGAGTTATCCTTCCAGGTATTGACCAAACTACTGGTTTACCAAATACTATCAGAACAACACATCCAGAGGTTGCAGGAAGTATCTATGGATACACTAAAAACCCACAAAAAGCTTTTGTTTATGATGCAGGTTTCATAAAATTGAGAGAGGTTAACATTACTTATACTTTCCCAACAAAACTAGTTTCTAAAATGAGTTTAACTGATTTACGTGTTTCTCTTGTAGGTTCAAATTTATGGATTATCGACAAAAATCTTCCAGATGCTGATCCAGAAAGTGGACTTAGCTCAGGTAACTTGTCTGCAGGTTATTCAAGTGGTTCTCTACCAACAACAAGAAACATTGGTTGTAACCTAACATTAAAATTCTAAATCATGAAAAAAATACTTTTTTTAATATCTTTTATCACAATTGCATCGTCATGTAGTGATATTACAGATATGAACGTTGATCCAAAAAGACCAACGACTACCAAGGCTGAATACTTGTTTACAAATGCTCAGAAAAAGGTTACTGATCAAATGGTGAGTACTTCTGTGAATAATAATGTTTTCAGATTATTTGCTCAACAATGGACAGAAACTACTTATCCTAATGAAAGTCAATATGACATCACAGGAAGAAAAATTCCAGATCAACATTTCCTAGTGTTATACAGAGATGTATTGATGGATTTAAAAGCAGCTAAGGACTTAATTGCTACTGAAACTCCTGCAACACCTGCTGATGTTGCTACAAAAGAAAGTAAGTTAGCTTTGATTGATGTGTTTATGTGTTATACATATAGCGTATTAGTAGATACTTTTGGAAATGTTCCTTATTCTGAGTCATTAGATATCAAAAAATATCCTTTGCCAGCTTATGATGATGCTCAAACAATCTACAAAGACCTTATTGCAAGATTAGCTGCAGATGCTGCTGTATTGAAAGCTAATACTACTGATCCTAATTTTGGATCTGCAGATATTATCTATGGTGGAGATAAAGCAAGTAACGCTAAATGGGCTAAGTTTGCTAACTCTATGATTATTAGACTTGCAGTAAATATGTCTGATGTAGATGCTGCTTACGCTGCTACTCAAGTACAAGCTGCTGTTGCATCTGGAGCATTAGCTAGTAATGCAGATAACGCAAAATTAGTTTATTTGACAACTGCTGGGAACCAAAATGCATTATATGCTGATTTAGTAACAAGTAAAAGAGATGACTTTATTCCTGCTGAACCATTTGTAGCTGCTATGGATGCTATGGGAGGAGATAAGAGAATGGCGAAGTTCTTCACAAATGCAACATCTCCAGCTCCAGTTCTTCCTCCAGGAAGAACTTACATAGGAGGTACTTATGGAGAAGCTAACGTTTTTGCTACTTATTCTCACATCACTACTACATTGAATAACCCTGTTTTCCCAGGTACTTTATTTGATTTTGCTGAATTACAATTCTTGTTGGCAGAAGCTGCAGAGAAAAATTTAGTTCCAGGTGGTACTGCTCAAGCTCAGGTTTATTACAATGCTGGTATTGAAGCTTCTTTCACTGATTGGGGATTAACTAAAGCTGATGCTGATGCTTACAAACTTTTGCCTAAAGTTGCTTATACCAACCCAGCAAGTGGGGCTACTTGGCAAGAAAAAATTGGAATGCAAGCTTGGTTTGCACTTTATAACAGAGGTTTTGAAGCATGGACTTCATACAGAAGATTGGATTTCCCTAAATTATTCGCTTCTACTTCTGCTAAAAATAAAGGATTCCTAACTGTTCCAGTAAGATATACTTACCCTGGAGTAGAACAATTCCAGAATGGTACTAACTACACTAAAGCAGCTGCTGCTATTGGTGGAGATTTAATGAGTACAAAACTATTCTGGGATAAAAAATAATTTTTTTTCCAAAAACATTTTTAAGAAGCTGTCCGAAAAGCAATTTTCGGGCAGCTTTTTTTATAAGCTTACTTTTCAAAATATATGATGATTGCAAAAACGAGATCAATCATAAATACAGTAATAGTCACAATGATTCAATAATTAAGAATATAGATACAGCTATGCCTATTTATATCTAAACTTTTACTTTACTTTGTCTTATCGAAAAGAATCTCATAAGATTTCACATTCTATACAAAAGAAAATGTATAGATAGGAAGATTTTAAAAATACTACTGATTATATGTTCAATGATCCAGATAGCAAATGGTGAACTATTTTTTGAATTAATTTATATTCATAAGTAGGGGAATAAGCGAGAAACTGTTAAATTTAGAAATTAGAAAGATGAATGTTACTTTAGAACAAGCAGAAAAAATAATTGCAGCAGCAAAAGAAAAAGCGATAGAATTAAATGTTAAAATGAATATTGCCATAGTTGATGCTGGAACCAATATTTTAGCATTTGCACGTATGGACGGAGCATTATTGGGTGCTGCAGATATCTCAATACGAAAAGCAAAAACAGCTTGCTTGTTCCAGAAAAATACAGGGGTTTTAGGAGCGCTTTCCCAACCGGGTGGTCCTTTGTATCATATTGAGCATTCTAACGGTGGTTTGATTACTTTTCCGGGAGGAATTCCTATTAGAAATAATGAGGATATTGTAATAGGTGCTATTGGAATAAGCGGGAGTTCTGTAGATAATGATCATGCAGTTGCTGAGGCAGGAATCAAGGGATTCTTAGTGTAAAATACATTGTTTAAACAAGGATGGTTTATGTATTAAGCCAGAAATGTTTAGTTGTTTAAGTTTGAATAAATAGCTAAGCATAAAGGATTATACGTTTTTAGTATTTATTGCAATATAAAACACTGCATTAATTAAAACAGGCTCTAAATCAATTTTATGGAAAACATTATTCTTATTTTTACATTTATTGTTTTTCTAATTTTTTTAGGCTTTTTTGTCTATGTACTTTTTATGTTTCTCGAATACTGTTTCACTTTAGTGTTCAGTAGACCCTTCTTTGTTTATTTTTGTCTTTTTCCAAAGAAAATTACCCCCACGGCATTACATTTCCTAAATACTCAATTTCCTTTTTATATGCGTTTGTCAGATAAAAGGAAAGTTTATTTTGAGCATAGAACTGCTCGTTTTATTGAGAAATATGAATTTGTTAGTCGCAAAAATTTTGTGATTACAGAGGAAATGAAAATACATGTTGCAGCTACATATATTATGCTGTCTTTTGGAATGCGCGTGTATCTTTGTGATGTTTTTGATAAAATAATAATCTATCCATCTATCTATTTATCTAAAATTACAGAACAGTATCATAAAGGAGAATTTAATCCCAATGCAAAAGCGGTTGTTTTTTCTTGGGAAGATTTTCAAAAAGGATACGATATTTCGAATGATAATCTAAATGTTGGAATTCATGAATTTGCGCATGTGTTGCATTGTCAGGGTTTAGAAGGTAACGATAATGGTGCAATGCTTTTTTCTAGAATGTATAGTATTATTAATGAAGAAGTGAGTGATCCAAACGTTAGGGAACAACTAATTCAATCCAATTATTTTAGGATTTATGCATTTACCAATCAGTTTGAATTTCTTGCTGTTATACTCGAACACTATTTTGAGACCCCTTTGGAATTTGAAAGACAGTTTCCTTATCTTTATAAAAATGTCTGTTTGATGTTGAATATGAAGCCTTGATTCTTAGGGTTTTATTAATCTTTATGGTTTAAAGGATATAGAGTTTTTAGGTTCTGATTTATTTTGGACTTGTAATTTAAGAAAGCCGAATTTATTTATATAAGATGGCTCTGCAAAAAAGAAATCTTATAAATTAAATACAGAATTGGTCATTCTCAAGTAGCCCGATGTAAATTAATAAACCTTTGCCTTTATATTATTCTTATCTGCCTCTATTTTACTATAATATGAATAGCTTTATATCTAAAAATAGTTTTAGATAACTGCTGATAAACGTCATGTTTTAGATTTATTTTCTTACTTAAATTTGAGTAATAATTTAAATAAAAGGAGCTATGGAATCTCGTGTGCCAGTGTCAACTATTATGACAAAAAAATTAATTAAATTGACTGTTTCCGATAATTTGACTAAAGCCGAGTCTCTTTTTAAGCATCATAAAATTAGGCATATTCCAGTAGTGAGCGGAACTACTATAATTGGAATGTTAAGTTATACCGATTTGTTGCGTATCTCCTTTGTGGATGCAGTAGATGATGATGAGGAAGTTGTGGATACAACCGTTTATAATATGTTTACGGTAGAGCAGGTGATGGCCAAAAATTTAATTACCATTTCTCCAGAAACGACCATTAAGGAAGCTGCAGAGATTTTGGCAAACAATGTATTCCATGCTTTGCCTGTCTGTGAAGGAAATTTGTTAGTTGGTATTGTGACTACAACTGACCTTATTAAGTATTTAATTGACCAGTATAGTTAATAGTTAGGATGATTTGTTTTTTAAAAAAAAGTCCCAATACTTATAATATTGGGACTTTTGTGTGTTTTATATAGCTGTCAATTTTTTTAAATCAGCTGTGGTTTGTGTTGGGTTTTCAGCATTGAAAATATAGCTTCCAGCAACTAAAACATCAGCACCTGCTTCAACCAATTGAACTGCATTTTTGTTGGTTACTCCACCGTCTATTTCTATTAAGGTGTCAAGTCCTTGTTCAGTAATCATTTTTTTAAGCTTTCGAACTTTATCATATGTTATTTCTTCGAACTTTTGACCTCCAAAACCTGGGTTTATTGACATTATTAAAACCATATAACATTCTGAAAGTATGTCTTCTAAAACAGATACTGGTGTTGTTAGGTTTAAAACTACTCCAGCTTTACAACCAGCAGCTTTTATCTGTCTAAGTGTGCGGTGCAAGTGAACTGTAGATTCATAATGTACGGTAATGATGTCTGCACCAACTTTTACGAATTCTTCGATGTATCTTTCTGGTTTTTCAATCATCAAGTGAACATCTAATGGTTTGGTAGCATGCTTTTTTATAGCTTGAATAACAGGCATTCCGTAAGATATGTTTGGAACAAAATGACCATCCATTACATCGATATGAAACCAATCAGCTTCACTATTGTTGATCATTTCTATATCACGTTGCAGATTAGCAAAATCGGCAGCCAGTACTGAAGGGGCAATAAGTGTGTTTTTACTCATTTTTTCTGTTTTTTTCTATTCATGAATCGCAAAAGCGATTCCATTGTAGTGTTTAGTAGTTATTTTTTGCAAAATTAACTTTTTTTGTCACAATGCTGTAAAGTTTTTAGTGAAGTTCACAAAGATTAACTTTTCTTTAATTGTTGATAGCAAGAATAATAAAATTTGGAATAAACAATAATAGGTATAAAAAATAAAACTCCGGTAATCAGCCGGAGTTTCAATCATCAATCAAAAAACGAACAGTTAATCAGACTGTTGTTCAAGTTGAATTAAAAGATTTAAAAATTAGAGTATTTTAAAAATTTTAATTTGGGGATATTTTAAATTAACCTAAATACGTTTTCAATATTTTACTTCTAGAAGTATGTTTTAATCTACGGATTGCTTTCTCCTTGATTTGACGTACACGTTCACGGGTAAGGTCGAAAGTTTCACCTATTTCTTCTAGTGTCATAGGGTGTTGATCGCCAAGACCAAAGTACAAACGAACCACATCAGCCTCTCTAGGAGTTAATGTTTCTAATGAACGTTCGATTTCAGTACGTAATGATTCGTGAATTAATTCTCTGTCTGGGTTTGGAGATTCTCCAGAACGCAATACATCGTAAAGGTTAGAATCTTCTCCCTCTACAAGAGGTGCATCCATAGATAAGTGACGTCCTGAGTTTTTCATAGACTCTTTTACGTCATTTACGGTCATGTCCAGTTCTTTGGCAATTTCCTCAGCAGATGGTGGGCGCTCATTAGATTGCTCCAGTAAGGCGTACATTTTGTTGATTTTATTGATAGAACCAATTTTATTTAAAGGCAAACGAACGATACGAGATTGTTCAGCTAAAGCTTGAAGTATCGATTGACGAATCCACCAAACAGCATATGAAATAAATTTGAAACCACGTGTTTCGTCAAAACGTTGTGCAGCTTTTATCAAACCAAGATTTCCTTCGTTAATCAAATCAGGAAGGGTAAGTCCTTGATTTTGGTATTGTTTGGCTACCGAAACTACGAAACGTAAATTGGCTTTTGTTAGTTTTTCTAAAGCTCTTTGGTCACCAGCTTTAATTCTTTGAGCCAATTCTACTTCTTCGTCAGCGGTAATAAGGTCAACTTTTCCAATTTCTTGTAAATATTTGTCTAATGAAGCAGTTTCACGATTGGTAACCTGCTTGGTAATTTTAAGTTGTCTCATGTTTCTTGTCTCCTCAATTTTTAAGTGTACAAATTGTTATACGTACGGAGTTGCAAGAAAGTTACAAAAAAAGTATTGTTATTTTAAAAATATGCAAAAAAACCTGTCTCAAAAGATTGAAACAGGTATTCTGAATTAACTTAGTTGAATATTAAAAGATTAGTTTATGTAAGCAATAATGGTAAAAAGCTGTAGCTGTTTTTTGTTTTTATGGATCTATTCTATGTCTTCTAAATTGATAATTCTGTTGAATATTACTTTTAAAAATAAAACCATAAAAAATATGCCAACTGCCAGAATTAAGTGGTCGCTACTAGGAGTCAATGGCTCATCCAGGATATCATACAAACTTGGAATAATAAGAAATAATGAACCTATAAGTCCAAGCCAAGGATTGATTTTGTTGAAAATAGTTTTGAGCCGCATAATGATTGGGGTGTTAAGTTCGAGTCTCATAGTGTTCGAGTTTATTTGAGTTTTAAACAAGCTCTTTGCTTTGAGCCTTTTTCCTATTGTAAAATTATTTTAGAAATTAATGTATAATGAAACGAATGTCATGAGTACGGTTTTTGTTGGTATGAGATGTTTAATGCAAATTAATTTGGACTTTTATCGTCGTCTATTTAAAATAAGGTCTTAAGATTATAAGGAATATAATCGAATTGGTATAAATAAAATTAATCCATTACTTTACTATGAATTTTTAATCCGAGTAAGCCATCGAGCTATATTTGATCGCTGCATTCCTTGTTAGGACACAAAAAAAGTATGACAAGCTTCATATTTGAAGGGGAGTATCTAAATATTAAGATAGTCTTGAAAGAATTGAAACCAATAAAAAACTTCCTCGAAAGAAGAGGAGATTTTGATTGATGTAAAACAGGAATAGTTAGGATAAAATATTCATTTTCTTGATAAAATCTTTATAAGTGTCACTTAGGTTTATTCTATGATTCCCTTTGAGGATAACAAGGTTATCAGCAAGGATTATTTCTTCTATTTTATCAGTGTTTACAATGTAGTTTCTGTGAGTTTTGATGAATTTGTCTTTGTCAAGTAGTGCACTTATTTTGGTTAACGAAATCAAGATGACAAATTTTTCTTTTTCGGTAATGATGTTGCAATAGCGATCTTCAACTTCAATATAGAGAATGTCTTGGAGAGCCACTTTTTTAAGGGCATTTTTCTTTTTGATGAACATATAATCATTGCTGATTACGGTGTTTTGTTCTTCGCTTAAAAAGACATTGGTTTGTTCGTAGAATTTTTCAACAGCCATTTCTAAGGCATAGAGAATTTCTAATTCATTGAAGGGCTTGACCAAGAAGCTAAAAGGCTTGGTGAGTTTGGCTCTTTCAAAAATTTGACGATCTTGGGAACTGGTCAAAAATACAAAGGGTTTCGATGCATTTGGTACGATACTGATGGTCTCGGCAAAGGTTATACCATCTGGTTTTCCGTCTAGAAATACATCAATAATGATGATGTCTACCGTATTTTGGTAGAATAAGGTCAACGCATCTGTATAATTTTTTGCAACTCCTACTACGTTGTATTTGTTGGCTAGTAAGACTTTGCTTAGAGCATCACTTTGTTCTTGTGTGTCTTCTATAATAAGTACATTGATATTATCCATTTTGTTCTGTTTTTGGGAGCGAAAGTATCATTTTGGTTCCTTTGTTGAGTTCGCTTTCAATTGTTAGCGAACCACCATTTTTCTTTGCCATTTGCTTGCATAATTGAATTCCAAGTCCGGTTCCTATGATTTCTGAGTTGCCTTTTTTGGCTAGGGCTTCACTATCTTCAAGTAAGTTGGCTATAGTGTTTTGATCCATTCCTAGACCGGTATCCTGAATTACGAGTTGGCAAAAATTGGTATTTGTTTCTATGGTATATATACTGATTTTCCCGTTTTCATGAGAGAATTTTATGGCATTGTCCAGTAGGTTGCGCAGTATAATTTTTAACGAATCGAGATCTACAAAGATGAAATCATTTTTAGAAACTGTATTCTCAAAAGTAATGGCTTTGTCTATTAATAAAGACTTGTAATTGTATTCTATTTGCTGTACAATTGAAAATAGATGAACAGAATCTTTATGAAAATAGAGCTGTTTGGTTTGTAATAATGCCCAATGAAGCAAGTTGTCCAGTAAACTGTAAGCGCCGTTTGCAATAACACTATTTTGGTTTAGGAGCTGATTAAGTTCACTGTAGTTTTTGGTTTGCAGGGAGTTGGTTAATTTGGTATTACTGTTTTTTAAGGCATTGACAGAAGAGCGTAAATCATGGCTCACGATTGAAAACAGCTGGTCTTTGGTGGCATTGAGTTCATCTAGTCTTACTTTTTGACTGAGAATGATTTTGGCATTTTTTACTTTTTGGCCGTATACATAAACACCTCCTATCAAAAGTGATAACAATCCCAATACTGAGTAAAACATAGTATTACGTTGAGTGTCTTTTAGCTTGTTCTCAATCTTTAAAACTGAGATTTGTTTTTGTTTTTGCGCTACCGCATATTTTTTTTCATAGTCAGCAAGTGCCCAAACTTTGTTTTGGTTGTTCAGAGAATCTTGCCATTTCTCGGATTCCTTTCTATAAGTTAAGGCTTCTTTGTAATTGTTTCTGTTTTCTTCTACAACGGCCATGTTTTTTGAAGCATCTCTTTTTTTATCAAAAGCTTTTACATTTTTAGATGTTTCATAGGATTTTTTAAAATAAAAAATTGCCAAATCGTCTTTATACTGTTCGTAATACAAATTAGCAAGATTCATATATGAGGTGCATGTTCTGTCCTCATTTTTGGTTTTCTTGTTTAATTGTAAATTCTTAAGAAGGTACTTTTCTGCTTTATCAAATTGTTTTAAAAAAATGTAAGTTGTACCAATTCCATTATATGCATCTGTTAGACATTCAATATTGTTTGATTTGATGGATAGTAATTCAGATAGTTTAAAATAAAAAAGAGCTTTGTTATAATCTCTTGATTCTAAAATTGAAGCGCCTAGAATAAAGTTTTTGATTGATGAAAGTTGAAAAGAATTTGATGTTAATAAAAATTCTTTTTCTGCCTCTTTATATAGTTTTTTGTAATAAAAACTAGCTCCCCTAAAATAGTGGCAATATTCAGCTAGAGATTTGTTTTTACAAATACTTAATTGCTTCATTGAGTATACTAAGGTAGAATCCCAATCTTTTTTTAAATAAAAAGATTGGGCCTTAACAAAGTTTTTTTCTTCCTTAAATTCAATTGATTTTTGGTGAAGAATTTTTTTTTCCAATAAATTATTCTCTTTGGATTGTGAAAAAAGAAAACAGGGAAGTGCCAAGACAAAACAAAAAAAATATTTATTGATATTTAAATTCATTTTATGGAAGATTTGTTGTAGTTCCTCTTGAAGTTTCAGGATCTAAGTTTATCATAAAAGATTCAATTTTGTTTATATCTGACACGGTATCTGAAGTATAGTCTACTTCTACATACCACACATCGCAAGTTTCTGGTGTAACTTCGGAGAAATTATAATCGTATTTCATGGTTAAAACCGTTCCTTTCTCTGTAGGTGTTTCTACTGTAGGAGCAACTGGATCGTCAGAATTTATATATAAAGTTGCTCTTATTTTTAGGGTTAGAGAGCCACCTTCTGGAGTGTAAAATTTTGCAGATACTAATGGTGCCACAGGATAAGTAACCGTGTTAGGGCTTAAGAAAGTGAATGGTTCGGTGTTGATTTTTGTGTTTTGGATAACCTTAAATGCCATAGTCTTTTTTTTACGAGTTAAATAAATGGAGTAATTTCGGGTTAAAGATATTTTTTTTCTTTGTATAATGCGTAATGTTTTTATTATTTTTTTGTGATTTTTTTATCTATTCTGTTTAAAATGTGTGAAATTTCACAATATTTGTATTTTTTTGATTTCTAAGGATATTAGTTTTAGAAGTAAAAAATAATCAGATCATTAAGTAAGATTCTTTTTCGAAATTCAATTTTGAAGAAAATTGAGCTCGTAACGAAAAAACCCCAAATCTAAAAGATGAATTGGGGTTTTTGGAGGTATTTATTGTACTTCAAAAGTGTCTTTAAGGGAGATTGGAATTCCCTGATCTGTAAATCCTTCAAGTGTGATCTCGAATGTTCCCATTACATCGGAGGTATAAAAAGATATTGGGTTATCAGTATTGTCCAAATTGATTTGAGGGAGCCATAACAACTGATAGCGGTAGTCAGGAATTCTTTCGTATTTGGTCTGATCTGAATAATCCGGAGAGTAGTAAATAGACTTGTTTAATGGTCTTACTATTTTGTTTTTTAAAATATAATCACCTGATGCTTTTGTTTGGTAATCATTGTTTTTTGTAGTGATATTTACAATTCCGTTGAATGCTTTTGGTCCATAAAAGTAGACTCCTGTGACAAGACTAACTTTGTAGATATTCTCTGTTCTGTAATCAAATAACTCATTGATGTTTTGTATAACCAATCCATCGACTAATACTAATGTAGGTTCATTAAAATTCGTTAAATCATAATGAGTATCTCTAACATGGATAGAGTAGTTATTGTTTGTCTGTCGGTAGTATATCTCTTTAAGAACCTCAGTAATTGTTTCTTTTAGGCTAGGGAACCGTGTGTAATCATCTAGAATGTATTCTTTTTCAAAAGGATGATAAAAGGGTTCTGTTTGCTGAGACGGTATTATGCTGTCTTTATTTATTGCGTAATATGCATTCTCTATTTGATTGGCAACTGATCGTTCTTCCAGAGTTTTTTTGTTTTCTACGGTAAGTTTTAATAGGTTGGTAAACTTTAATTCGGATTCATTAAAACTTTCTTGATTGTCTAATTCTATTTTGTAATTTTCTTTATCATTTTCTATTACTTGTATGACAATATCCGAATTGTTTGTGTCTTTGTCGAGAATGAATTTAAATTGCCCCTGTTGATTTGTTTTAACAATTTTCATGGCAAATGATTTGCCTGGTATTGATAATGCTATGGTTTTGTTGTTTAACTCCTGTGGCTGTTTGTTGTTTGAAATTGTTCCAGTAATGATTTCTCCACGAAGTTCAGGGGTGTATAATATTTTTTTGTTTAAATAAATAGCAGATGTTTTGTTAGTCTGAATATATTCAAGTGCATTTTTTTGCTTGATGCTTGGCAAATCATCAATTTTTCGAATCGAAAGGGAATAGTTTCCTTTTTCAGGAGAGTTTTTTAACGATTTGATTTTAAAAGTCATTTTCTCCCTGCTTGCGCTAGTTCTTTTATCTAATTGCATTGCAAAGAAATCATTTCTTTCGATCTTTGTTCTTTCTGCTTCTTTTTGAATGGTTTTATTTTCTTTTGCTGCTATATCGGGATTACTGGCTAGAATGTTTTTTTCGTTTTCTAAATACGGATTTATAATAAATAAGTCAATTTCTGTTTTTTTAAATTCAGGCTTGTTTAGCATTAATTTAGTATAGGCCGTTAGTTTATAATTACCTGTGGGAAGTGTTGTTGGCATAAAGAAATCACCTTGACTATTACCATTTTCAAGGTAAATTTTATTGGTGAAAATAGTTTGATTCTCACTATTGGTAAGTGAGATATAAGCAATTTTGCTTAAGGTACTTTGTTTGTTGTTTGTTGGGTTTATGCAATATAATTTGCAAAGCAATTTTTCGCCTACGAGTAATGTAGTAGTATTTAAATGAATAAATATGCTTTCATTGACCGAGCCAGAATTGGAGTCTTTTATTATTTCACTATTTTGAGCTGATGCAAAAGTGTTTGTGATTATAAGCAACACAATGGCAATTTTTTTTATTAGTCTATCCAAAATAAAGGTTTTATGTTTGATGAGAATTTTGTGCAATCACCGCAATCAGCCTCTACAAAAGTATAGATGCGATTGTCATCTGTACTACCGTAATAGACATAGAAAACAGAATTTACATATGCTTCTATAAAAGCACCACCACAGCCTTTTTCTTTGAAGCAATTTGATTTTTCTATTGTATTACATTTTATAAAATATGGAGGGTAATTAGCTTCTTTTGGAAATATATCGATAAAGTTGAAAAAAATTCTTTTTGACGATACCGAAGAAACTTCAAAATAGCCGACAATTTTCTCATTTGGATTGTCATTGCATTTTAGATTACCATAATTAAAACCCGTTTGGGTTTGTGATAATATACTTTTTGAAATAGATAAATCTTTCAATGTTTTGTAGTAAGTGTAAGATGCTAAGTTTTGTACGTATTGACGAACAATTATACTATAGCGTTCTCTAAGTATTGGATCCTTGACGCTTATGTATCTGATAGGGAAGTTTATTCGATCTTCTGTTAATCCTACTGTACTTTTCAAAGTTAAGTCATCCAATGACTTTGTTGTATAACAAGTTCTTGTTTCCCCTGTTCTTGGGACTACTAAAAAATCAGGATCTCCGTCTGGTGTTAAATAAGGAGCGATTATGTATTTATTTGGATTCCAATAGGGAGCTATAATTTTATAGGTTTCATCATATTCGTATCTATAAAATTTTGATTGACCAGTTGGATCATAACTACTAACGTTTATATTTACTCCCTTCTCACCTTCGTTTGTCTGAACTATTGGAGTAACCTGAACTTCGCTTTCCGGAGTTAATATTTCTGGGGTCGATGAGTATGACTTGCCATCTTTGGTTATTATATTTAATTGGTACTTTTTTCCAGGAATTGCTTTAAAGGCCGATTTTGAAATGTATGAATCTACATCTTCTTCAAATTCATAAACTGTATTGTCATTGTCTGTAATATATACATTTGCCCCTTTTTCAAAAACTGGTTTGTTTTCTTCCAATCGGTAGGTTCTATTTACTTTGATTTCTTGTAATCTTAATTCATTTGTGATAATGCCATTTACAACTAGTATATCTTCAAATGTATTAGATTGTAAAACATATTGTTCTGTACAGCTAGTGAATAGTATAACACTAAAAATAAGTATATACTTAATGAAATGAGAAGTAATGTTGTCTTTAATTTTCATATAGTGTTGTAATTAAAACTTAATGTTATAAGTAATAGTTGGTATTGGAACTGAGAAAATAGATGTTTTATACGCCTTTATTTGTCCTTCTTTTGTTACGAAAAACACAGAATAAGGATTGTTCCTTCCTAAAACATTATATATTGATATGTTCCAAAAGCTATGGCTCAGTTTTTTTATTTTATGATTTCCCTCTATGTTAAAACCTATGTCTAATCTATAATAATCCGGAATTCTATATTGATTTCTATCGCTATACAGAGTGTATTCTAATCCGTTATACATGTAACTGCCAATAGGGTAGGTTATAGGTCTTCCTGATTGATAAATGAAATTAGTAGAAAGACTATAGCGTTTTGTGAATTTGTAATTTAAGACAGCACTTGCTTCGTGTGGTTTGTCAAAATTTGTTGGGAAATAAGCTCCATTGTTTACTTTTTCATCATTAAAATTACTATCCAGTTTTATAAAAGTTCTGGAATAAGTATATCCGAGCCATCCGTTCAATCTGCCTATTTGTTTTTTTAGCAATAGTTCGACTCCGTAGGCTTTTCCTTCCCCTTGTAAAAGCTGCGTTTCAGTATTTTCGTTTAAAATTAGTTCGGCACCTACTTTATAATCAAGCAGATTTTTTGATTTTTTATAATACCCCTCTAAGCTTATTTCGACTATATCATTGTATACATTTTTATAAAGTCCTAATGAGTATTGTTGTGATTCTTGTGGAGCAATATTCAAATCAGAAAGTTTCCATGCATCAGTAGGAGATTGTGTTGTGTTACTCGTTAGTAAATGGATGTATTGAAAAGTTTTATCATAACTTCCTTTGATAGAAAAATTATCTGTAAATAAATAACGTACAGCTAGCCTAGGTTCAAAACCACCATATGTTTTAATGACTTCGTTGTTCTTGTATGTCTGCGATCCTTTTACAGTATTGTCATTTATTGGGAGATTATCTTGATAAATTCTTTGGGTTGATTCCCCCAAAGCGGCATAATAAGAATAGCGTAAGCCAGTGCTTATTAATATTTTATCGTTTAAAGCATAATTATCAGTAAAATATGCTGCTGATTCTAAGGCTTTTTCGTCTTCAATGTCTATGGGTTTTATTGTTGATTCTGGTTTATTAGGGGATAAATGTCCAGGATCAGTTTTGTATAATTTACTTGAAATACCATAATTGAAGGTGTGCTTTTTATTGTATATGCTGTTAAAATTAAGAATGAATTGAGTTTCTTTTAATTTGTATCCATAATCAAAAGAGTTTATTCCCTCTGTTTGATAATCGATGTTGAATTTATATTCGCTATTTGTAAAAATTAATGCAGTTTTGTTTTTGCTATTAAATATATGACTCCATTCTAAAGAAATTAAACGATTGCTGTACTTGTATAATGAATCAGATGATATGCTATAGGTGTCATGACTATAATAAAATGTTGATTCAAAATTGTTTTTATCATTAATTTTATGATTGTATTTTAGTGTCCCATCATAAAATGAGGCTTCACTATTTTTTAATGATTCTTCGTCTAATCTTTTTAAAATCCAGTCAGAGTAGGTAGCTCTTCCACCTACTAATAAACTTGATTTGCCTTTTATGATTGGAGTACTAATAGCTAGATTGCTCGTTACAGATCCGATACCACCTTCTCCGGAAAATTTATCTGGGTTTCCTTTTTTGGAACTGATATCGAATACAGAAGAAAGTCTTCCGCCAAATTCTGCGGGTATACTGCCTTTGTAAATATCTACTTTGCTAGTGGTATACGGATTAACTGCTGAGAAAAAGCCTAAAAAATGCGAAGTATTGTACAAGGTGGCATTGTCTAAAAGGATTAGATTTTGATCGTCTTTACCTCCGCGAACATTAAATCCTGCAGATCCTTCCCCAGTTGTTTTTATTCCAGGAAGTGTTGTGGCAACCCTGAAAATATCTCTTTCACCAAGTACTAATGGTACGTTTTTAATTCCCTCGACATCAATTGTAGAAACACCGGTTACAGCAGTTTTTACATTCTTATTTAAATTTCCTTTAATGATAACTTCGTCTAGTTCATTTATACTTTCAGATAATGATAAATCCATTTTACCATTATCATATACCATAACAGTCTTAGTGATTTTTTTATGGTTAATTGATTCTGTTTCTATTTGATTCAGACCAGAAGGGACATTCATTGTGTAATGACCGTCGTTGTCAGTAACAGCACTTATATTTTTATTACGTATTCTGATTGTTACGTTAGAAAGAAGTTTTTTTGTTTTTCCATCTCTAATATAACCCGAAACAGTATATAGTTTTTTCTCTATATATTTTTTTTCCTTTCCAATTAGTATAATGCCAGGATCTCTGACTGTGTTTTTTATACTGTCATACTGCACATAAAATATTGGTTTGTCTGAACTTTTATTTTGTTCTGGGGTTGTGCTTTTTGTTGTTTTATCATCGAAATAGTTGTCGGGTAACTGATCTCTTATGATACTATTATTCGTTAGAATTACTCTTTTGTCTTTTATGAAATAATTTAAATTAGTCTTGTCAAAAATACCATTCAGAATTGTCTCAATAGAAGTGCTTTTATATTGTTGAGTTATTAAAGTACTGTCATTTTTGAACCAATTTTTGTCAAAGTAAAATTTGTAATCAGTTGATTTTTCTATGATTTCTATTGCTGATTTTCTATTTACTTCCTTAAATTCTATTGTGAGATCATTTTTTTCTTGACTGTATGAGCATAAAAACATTGTTAACAAAAGCAGTGTTAATGTAAATTTATTCATTTTTAGTTTGATTTATTAATAGGTGGGGGTTGATATATTTTAATATATTTTCTAAAAATAATTCTTTGTTGGATTGTTCTAACTCACTGTTTTTTGAATAATATTCTTTTATCTCTTTTTTGTTTTCTGGGAAAATTGTAATGATTTCTTTTTTGGAATTTATTGAGTAGAAGGTGTTTTTGAGTTTTATATAATAAGTGTTTTTGTCGGTAAACTCATCATATGTAATTTGTTCAGTTCCATCGGAGGTCTGCTTGTTGTCTATGATTTTTTTACGGGTCTTTTGGTTTTTTATATAAAAAATGAGTGTGTTCCCGATGATTATTTCTTCATAATAACCATTAATGTATTCAGGAAGTATTGGATTGCCATAATTTAGATTGACAAATTTTCTTTTATTAATTGTAAAAGAAGCTGTTTTTTCTTTGCTTAGAATAATACCTAAATAGTTGTATTCATCTATTGGTTTTATTACTAACTGGTCATTATTGACATCGTATTTTAGCTCAATATCATAATAATATTGTTTGTTATAAAGTACATTTCCTAGTGTGAAATTATCGGTAGAATAATAACTATGACTTTTGTCAAATGTTCTGTAATAATTGATTTGTCTAGGACCGTTATATATTTCTAAATTTTTTTTTCCAACTATGGAGTCAAATTTAGTATATAATGAAATCTCAGAATTTGTTTGGGAATATGTTTTGAATGCTGTAGTTATAAAAAGTATTAATAATACCGAAACTTTGATTTTAGGATATATAAATTGCATTTTATAGTATGAGATTTCTATTTGTTATGGATTGGAAACAGGTGTTAAATTTATGTTTTATTTCTTATAAATTGTTGTGATATTTTTATAAAAATAATATTAAATCCTACAAAAGCAATACTATATGTTGTATTTTTTTTATTTTTTTTAAATTTTTAAAATATAAGCTCGTATTTTATATGTTTTATTACCTAATGATGGATTTTTTCTTTGAGAGGATTTTAAATTGAAAAACCCCGTTTCACATACATGAAACGGGGTTTTCTTTATAAATAAACCTTTAGTAAACTAAGATCTGATTACTCTTTTTTCTCCTCACGAGGTGGTCTTGGTAAAAGCGCTTTTCTAGAAACTTTTTCCTTTTTGGTTTTTGGATCCACACCTAAATACTTCACCATAAATACGTCACCCATTTTTACTACATCCGAAACGTTTTCTGTACGCTCCCAAGCTAGTTCAGATACGTGAAGTAATACTTCATTTCCAGGAGCAGCAGTGTATTCTACAACTGCACCAAAATCAAGCATCTTGATTACTTTTACTTCGTAAGACTCATTCATTTGTGGTTTGAAAGTAATAGAAGCGATTTTTGCTAATACAGCTTCTATTCCAGCAGGATCAGTACCTAAGATTTCAATAACACCTTCTTCGTTTACTTCGTTAATCACGATAGTAGTTCCGGTAGCTTTTTGTAATTCCTGAATTACTTTTCCACCAGGACCAATCAAAGCACCAATGAAGTTACCAGGAATGGTTCTTGTGATGATTTTTGGAGCATATGCTTTTACATCCGCTTTTGGAGCTGGTAAAGTATCTGTTATTTTCCCAAGGATATGCAAACGACCTTCACGGGCTTGAGCTAAAGCTTCCTCCATGATGTTGTATTTTAATCCTTCGATTTTGATGTCCATTTGACAAGCAGTGATTCCGTCCGCAGTTCCGGTTACTTTAAAGTCCATATCTCCTAAGTGATCTTCATCACCAAGAATATCAGACAATACAGCAAAACGATCTCCATCAGTAATTAATCCCATTGCAATTCCAGAAACAGGTTTAATCATTTGGATACCAGCATCCATTAATGCTAATGTTCCAGCACATACCGTAGCCATAGATGAAGAACCATTAGATTCTAAAACTTCAGATACAACACGGATAGTATAAGGACAATCAGCAGGGATCATGTTTTTCAAAGCACGCTGTGCTAAGTTACCGTGACCTACTTCTCTTCTTGAAGTTCCTCTTAGTGGTTTTGCTTCACCAGTAGAGAAAGGAGGGAAGTTATAGTGTAAATAGAATTTTTCTTCTCCTTGTTCAGATGGAGAATCAATTTGGTTGGCTTCTTTAGAAGTTCCTAAAGTCGCTGTTGCCAATGCTTGAGTTTCTCCTCTTGTAAAGATAGATGAACCGTGTACAGATGGTAAGTAATCAACTTCAGCCCAAATTGGTCTAATTTGATTTGTTTTTCTTCCGTCTAAACGAGTTCCTAGATCTAAAGTTACATTACGAACAGCATCTTTGTTGACTTTGTAGAAGTATTTAGATACTAAATCTCCGTCAGCTTCCAATTCTTCTTCTGTAAATAATGCTACTACTTCTTCTTTTATAGCAGCAAATGCAGCTGTTCTTTCTTGTTTTGAAGAACCTACTTTGGCAATATCATAAATTTTGTCATAAGCAGCAGCTTTTACTTTAGCATAAATAGCTTGGTCTTCTTTTTCGTTTTCGTAAGTACGTGTCTCTTTTCTACCAAAAGCTTCAACAAGTCTTTCTTGTGCATCAATTTGGATTTTGATGGCATCATGAGCAAATTTAATTGCTTCTACCATTTCTTTTTCTGAAATTTCTTTCATTTCACCTTCCACCATTGCGATAGAATCTTTAGAAGCTCCAATCATCATGTCGATGTCAGATAATTCTAATTGAGCACGACTTGGGTTAATGATGAATTTTCCGTCTACGCGTGCTACACGTACTTCAGAAATTAATGTAGAAAATGGAATGTCAGATAAAGCTAGTGCAGCTGAAGCAGCTAATCCTGCCAATGCATCTGGCATAACTGAATCATCATGAGACATTAATTGTACCATAACTTGTGTCTCAGCATGGTAATCATCTGGGAAAAGCGGACGCAATACGCGGTCTACTAATCTCATTGTTAAAACTTCGCTATCGCTTGGTCTAGCTTCTCTTTTGAAAAAACCACCAGGGAAACGACCTGCTGCTGCAAATTTTTCACGGTAATCTACCGTTAATGGTAAAAAGTCAACACCAGGGCTGGCTTTGCGGGCTGATACTACAGTTGCAAGCAACATAGCATTTCCCATTTGAACTACTACTGAACCGTCAGCTTGTTTTGCTAATTTTCCGGTCTCGATTGAGATGCTTCTGCCATCTCCTAAATCGATAATTTCTTTTGAAACTTTTGGAATCATACTTTATTTTTTGTGATTAAACATGGGTTCTAGTTGTGTTGTAGTTGTAGTTGTTGCGTAGTTAATGCCTAAAACCCAATGAAAAACCAAACTTTTTTTAATGATAATATCAATTTATGTGAAATTAATATCAGTTTTTTAAATTTAAAAAGAAAATTTTAAACCTAAGTGTTAAAATAAAAAAGAGGCACTTTCGCACCTCTTTTGTATATTGATTATTTTCTAATACCCAATACTTTGATAATCTCACGGTATCTGTTAATCTCTGTTTTCTTTAAGTAATCCAACAAAGCTCTTCTTTTACCTACTAATAGTACCAATGAACGCTCAGTGTTGAAATCGTGACGATTTTTTTTCAAGTGCTCAGTAAGGTGGCTAATTCTGTAAGTGAATAACGCGATTTGACCTTCTGCAGATCCTGTGTTTTCTGCTTTTCCTCCGTGTTTAGCGAAGATTTCTTCTTTAATTTCTTTAGTTAAATACATTCGAATATTATTTAATGATTTTTATGTATGTCATACAGCTATTGCAAGACGGGTGCAAAAGTAATGTAAAATATTGAAATATTCAAAATATTCAAAAATTAAATCATTTTGAAGTCTTAATAGTAGTGGGTTTTAAGTTTTTAATACAACTTTGCAATCTCTTCGTTTACAAATTCCAAGAAACGTTCGTCAGCTTCTGTGAAAGGATCAATAACATGACTGTCAATGTCAATTTGTCCAATGTTTTCTCCATTTACAAAAAGAGGCACAACTATTTCTGATTTTACAGTAAAGCTACAGGCTATATAATTGTCTTGTGCACTTACATCAGGAACGACAAAATTGTTGTTCGAAACTGCAACTTGCCCGCAAATGCCTTTTCCAAATGGTATAACCGTATGATCAGTTTCGGCACCTACGTATGGACCAAGGTGGAGCGTTTGGGTTTCGTGATTGGCAAAATAAAATCCTACCCAGTTATAGTAAGAAATAGAATCACTCAAAAGTTGACAAACGGATAAAAGTTTTTCGTCTCTTGAAAGACTTGTATTTGAAGTGATTTCGGTTACTTTTGGTTCTAATTCTTTAAGTGTCATATTTTTATTATTTTTTTACAAAAATATTTAAACCCAATTTTAAAATTGCATAAATTTGATGAAAATTTAATTTTGGAATCGACTGATCCAAAAAAAGATCAAGTTTGAAAGAATAATGGCTATATCTTCCTAGTAATTATTTATCGGGATTCATAAAAAGAAATATAAACTGCGAATGAAAAAATATCTAGCTCTATACAAACCTTTTTTACTTTTTCTAGGTACTTTTTTTCTAACCTATGCGCTACTTGCATTTTTGTACCAACTTTTTCTAGATGGTTTTGAGAAGGGTAAAGTAGATTCAATAACGCGATTGGTAGCACAAAACACTGAAACCGTTCTTTCTTGGTTTCATAAATCGGTATTTATTAAAGAAGATAGTAAAGAGCCTTTTTTTACTTTGTATTATCAGCAAAAAGGATTGGTAAGGATTGTCGAAGGTTGTAATGGAGTGAGTTTAATCATATTATTTATCTCTTTCATTGCGGCTTTTTCTGGAAGTTTAAAAAATACTTTGCTCTTTATTTTTGGAGGAAGTCTGCTAATTTATGTTCTAAATGTGGTTCGGATTGCCATTTTGATTATCTTGATTTATTATTTTCCTGGTAAAACGCATCTATTGCATGGTGTTCTTTTTCCGTTAGTTATTTATGGTTTAGTTTTTATTCTGTGGATTGTTTGGGTAAATAAATTTTCAAAATATGCTAAATAAAATACTTCATAATAAGATAGATATTCTTATTTCACTCCTTCTGGTTTGTTTATTAGTTGGTGTTCGTGCCTTCGAGGATAATTTATTTTATGATCCTTTTTTGATTTATTTTAAGGGAGATTATATAGTATTGTCTTTGCCTGAGTATAATGGTTTACTACTATTTTTGGGCATGTTGTTTCGTTATGGTTTGAATACTGCTTTGTCATTAGGGATTATTTATTTTCTTTTTAAGGATAAAGAGATGGTCAAATTTGCTTCGATTTTGTATCTTTTGTTTTTCTTAGTTTTGATAATCGCCTTCTTTTTTATTCTTTATTTTTATGGGAATCAAAATAATCTTCTATTGTTTTATGTGCGTCGTTTTTTGATTCAGCCTTTGTTTTTAATTCTTTTTATACCAGCGTTTTATTTTCAAAAACTAAGTAAGTAATTCTTTTTTTTATATCTTTAATGTAAGTTTTGATGTGATTAATTGTCAAATACATAAGAGATGAAAATTGTAAAACATTCGGGAGTGATTGTTGACTTTAATCGCTCAAAATTGAAGGAGTCTTTACTAAAGTCAGGAGCAACTCCAGCAGTCGTTGATGATGTTTTACAATTGATTGAAAAAGAAGTTTACGAAGGTATTTCTACCAAACATATTTATAAAATGGCTTTTGGTCTTCTTAAAAAAGCCTCCAATTCGCATGCAGCCCAATATAATTTAAGAGAGGCGATTCGGTTATTGGGACCTACAGGTTTTTTTTTCGAAAAATTTATTGCTCGACTCTTTGCTTCTGAACATTATGAAACCAAAGTCAATTTGAATCTGCAAGGCAAATGTGTTTCCCATGAGGTCGATGTTTTGGTTAAGAATAATAATGTCATAACCATGGTAGAATGTAAATTTCATGTTGGGAGAGATGCTGTTACAGATGTGAAAGTGCCTATGTATATATTATCCCGCTTTAATGATTTGAAAGAGAGACAGCATGAAATATTTTCCAGAGGGGAAAGTATTTCAAAATGTTGGATTATTACCAATAATCGATTTAGTACAGACGCAGTAGATTTTGCAGAATGTTCGGGTATTAATTTGTTGAGTTGGGACCATCCTACAACCAATAATTTAAAAAACAGAATAGATAATCACAGGTTGTATCCGATAACTTGTTTGACAACATTGTCTCTTTCTGAAAAAGAAAAATTATTGATTTTGGATGTTATTTTAGTTCAGGATATTATTGATGATAGAACGTATTTGGAGAAAATTGGTTTGAGTCCCAAAAGAACTAAGAATGTGATGAAAGAAGCATCAGCATTGTGTAGGTTTTAAAAACATCTAAGTTGCTGAGAATCTTAGAGACTAAGTGCTTAAGAATCTCAGTATCTTAGAAACTTAGCATCTTAGTAACTTAAAGAATAATAAAAATGAAAATCACATGTATTGGAGGGGTAGGAACGGTTACGGGTTCAAAAACTTTGGTAGAAAGTAACGGAATTCGAATTTTAATTGACTGTGGACAATTTCAGGGATTAAAGGAGCTCAGAGAACACAATTGGGAGCCTTTGCCTATTTTGCCTTCAACGATAGATTTTGTATTGTTAACACATGGTCATTTAGATCATTGCGGCTGGTTGCCTAGGTTAGTAAATCAAGGCTTTGAAGGGAAAATATATTGTACAAGCCCAACAGCAGCTGTTGCTAAGCTTATTTTATTAGATAGTGCCAAAATTCAAGAAGAAGATGCTAAGTTGGCTAACGAGGGAAAGTATTCGAAACATGAAAAAGCAGAACCACTTTATACTGTAGACCAGGCAGAAAAAGTTTTTCCTCGTTTTAGAGTGATTAATCCCAATGAAATAATTGATTTAGATGCTGAAATTGAAGCTGTTTTTTCAAATGCGGGACATATACTTGGAGCGTGTTCTGTAGAGCTTCGACTCGAAAATAAAGTTTTAGTTTTTTCGGGAGATATTGGTCGAGATAATGATGTGTTGATGTTTCCTCCTGTAAAGCCTAAAAAAGCTGATTATGTCTTTCTTGAAAGCACCTATGGGGATAAGCTACATCCGGATACAGATCCCAAATTAGAACTTGAATTGTATATTAATAGTACAGTACATAATGGAGGAACTATTTTAATACCAAGTTTTGCAGTTGAACGAGTTCAAAGTGTGATGTACTTGCTGTGGAAATTGAAAGAAGAAGGTAGGATACCAAATATCCCTTATATTGTAGATACGCCTATGGGAATAAGTATGTTAGGATTATTTACAGCTAATCAAAAATGGCATAAGTTACCTGAACACGAATTTATTGCGATGTGCAAAATGTTTACTCTGATTTCCGATTATCAAGAATCGATTGATACGATTTATAATAAGCAATCAAAATTAGTAATCGCAGCTAGTGGAATGGTTACTGGTGGAAGAATTTTGAGTTATTTGGAACGCTACATTGAATTGCCCGAAACTACGGTGATTATTGTAGGATATCAAGGCGAAGGAACCCGTGGTAGGGAAATGCTTGAAGGAGCTGCAGAGGTGAAAATTCATGGTAAGTTTTATGAAGTAAAGGCCAAAGTAATTGAAATCGAAGGTTTGTCGGCACATGGAGATCAGGAGGATCTAATTAACTGGCTTTCGGATTTGGAAGAAAAACCTAAAAATGTATTTTTGGTACATGGAGAAAAAGAACCAGCCGAAGTGCTAGGGATGAAGATTCAGGAAAAATACGGTTTAGAATGTATTATTCCAATGATGGGACAAGTGTTCGAGTTGTGATTTTCAAATCTATTTCTAAAGTTTAACAAGAATTTGATTTTCGAATAGATTATTAATATTAATTTTGCAAAATGAATTTCAAAAAACAAATAAGCATATTTCTTGCGGTTTTACTATTGGTTTCCAATGTAGGGCTGGCTTTTAATGTACATTATTGCGGAGGAGAAATTTCCTCAGTTTCTTTGAATTCGGCTTTGCCATCACTAAAAAGTGAAAAAGGTTGCTGCGAAAAAATTGTTGACAAAAAAGACAGTTGTTGTAAAGACAAGAAAATTGTCATTCAGAAAAAAGTAGATAACGGAATTGTTAAATCATTTTCTTTTCAATTTGATTATACATTTTTGGTTCCGGAACACAACCTAATTGTTTTTACTACTGTACCTAGTTTTAAAAACAATTTGAATCTTTCTTACTATTGTGATGCCAATGCACCACCACTTTTCAAGCTGTACAGCCAATACCTCCTTTACGATAGATTGTAATGTTTAAGCTGAATCAAACCAATTCTTAGTGGTTTGACATTTTTAATCATTAAATCTAAATCATGAAAATATCAATAACAATAGCTTTATTGTTCTTGTTTGTTGCTTTTAATTCCTATTCGCAAGACACTTTGCAGGAAGTAAAAGTAAAAACACAGCGCAAAAGCTTGCAAAAATCATATACCGTAACAGGAAATACATCGTTAATTACTTCTAAGGAATTGCTGAAAGCGGCCTGTTGCAATCTTGCCGAAAGTTTCGAAACCAATCCGTCTATAGATGTTAGTTTTTCGGATGCTTTAACGGGAACAAAACAAATTAAAATGTTGGGGTTAACAAGTCCATACTTGATGATGACCCAAGAAAATATTCCTTCTGTTCGAGGAGCTTCCCAAGTTTTTGGGCTATCCTTTACCCCTGGACCTTGGATAGAAAGTATTCAAATTACCAAAGGAGCCGGGAGTGTGGTAAACGGCTTCGAAAGTGTTTCCGGACAAATCAATACAGAATTAGCCAAGCCATTATCAGGTGATCCATTTTTGTTGAATATATATGGATCTACAGATTCTCGTTTTGAATTGAATGGTAATTTTAATAAAAAACTGTCTGATAAATGGGCTACTAGTTTATTCCTGCACGGTAATATAAGAGATTCTAAAATGGATAACAATAAGGATGGTTTTCTGGATAATCCTTTGCAAAAACAAATCAACTTGCTTAATCGTTATCAATACTACAATCCTGAATCTGGTTGGGTTAGTTTTATTAACTTCCAGTATATGGATGATGCGAAATTGATGGGACAATTAAGTTTTAATCCTGATACAGATAAGGGGACAACCAATTCTTGGGGTTCTGAAATCGATACCAAAAAAATCGATATATCTACAAAAATAGGTTATGTTTTTAAGGATATGCCATATCAAAGTATTGGCTTTCAAAATGCATTTTCAAGTTATGACCAAAACTCTTATTTTGGTTTGAATGGATACAATATCAAACAAAACAGTTTTTATTCAAACTTGATTTTTAATTCGATTATCAATAACGAAAAAAACAAGTTTGCTACAGGTTTGAACTTTACATATGACGATTATATTGAGTTTGTCAATGAAACAAATTACAGTAGAATTGATAATACAGTAGGAGCCTTCTTTGAATATACTTATGATAATCAAGATGATTTTAGTTTAATTCTTGGAGGTAGAGTAGATTACGGGAATCGTTTAGGTGTTTTTGTTACACCCAGATTGCATATAAAATACAATCCGTGGGAGAAAGGGGTCTTGCGAGTATCAGCCGGTAGAGGAAAACGTAGTGCAAATATTTTTGCCGAAAATCAAACGCTTTTTGCTAGTTCCAGAGTCTTTGATATTGTAAATGCCGATGGTAAAATATATGGATTGGATCCTGAAATCGCGTGGAATTATGGTTTAAGTTTTATGCAAGGATTTAAACTTTTTGGTAAAAAAGGAGATATAACCGCCGATTTCTACAGAACTAATTTCCAAAATCAAGTTGTGGTAGATGTTATGAAAAGTCCTCAGGAAGTGGTGTTTCATAATTTAAATGGAGTTTCTTATGCTAATAGTTTTCAATTGGAATTTAATTATGAGTTGGCGAAGCATCTCGAATTAAGAACGGCTTATAAATATTATGATATCAAAACAGATTACTTCACAGGAACGTATCAAAAGCCTTTGCAGGCAGCCCACCGTTTTTTTGGAAATTTAGGGTATGAAACCCATATATTAGATAAGGGACAACAATGGAAATTTGACTTTACATACAACTGGATAGGGAAGCAACAATTGCCTTATACTGCATCTAATCCTGTTGCATATCAACTCCCAAATTATTCGCCATCATATTCTTTGATGAATGCGCAAATTACTCGAGTATTTTCTAGTACTTTTGAAGTGTATGTAGGAGGAGAGAATATTGGGAATTATACCCAAAATCAAGCTATAATAGATGCTCAGAATCCTTTTGGTCCTTATTTTGATGCTACTATTTTGTATGCGCCAGTATTTGGGCAGATGTATTATGCAGGATTGAGGTTTAAAATAAAATAAGAACAATAATCAGTAACAAAAAATAATTTCAAATTTTAAAACATATAAAATGAAAGCAAATATTCAAAAACTCGGAATAAACAGCAATATGATTAAGAGTATAGTTGCAGTTTTACTAATGACTATTGTAGGTTTTTCAGCTCAAGGTCAAGAGAAGAAAAATAAGAATGCTAAATATACAACTGAAGTAAACGGAAACTGTGAGCAATGCCAAAAAAGAATTCAAAAAGCAGCATATTCAGTACCAGGAGTAAAGTCGGCTTCATGGAGCATTGAAACGCATCAATTGTCCTTAATTGTAAATGAAGAAAAGTGTTCATTAGCAGATGTAAAGAAAGCGATTGCTAAAGTAGGACATGATACCGATGATTTAAAAGCAACAAAAGAAGACTATGACAACCTTCATAGTTGTTGTCAATATGAGAGATAGTTGTAAGGTTTATATGTGTGTTTTTCTTCTTTGATTCTAATAAAAAAAGATTTGTTAATATCGGGATAAAAGCAAACAGGGTTTAATTGAAAAAGTATCGTAATTAGTAATACTATTTATGATACTTTTTTGTTTTAATTAGCGTTAATAAAATTTTAAAATAGAGTAATAAATTGTGGTTGACCTAAATAATTCTTACTTTCACCACCTAAATAAAAAAGCGAAAAATTTATGAGTAATTTTGACTGGACCCAATTATTGAATCCCGAATTTTATATAACTTTTTCAATCGGGGGTGTTCAACTGGGTCTGTACATTGTTTTATTCATTGTTTTTGCTGAAACCGGTCTTTTTGCAGGGTTTTTTCTTCCAGGTGATAGTTTACTTTTTCTTGCGGGAATTTATAGCCGTGATCTAATACAGAATGTCCTTTTTATAGAAAGTGATTTTTTAAACCTTATAATACTTTCCACTTTAGTGGCTGTTTCAGGAGTTTTCGGGAATATGGTGGGCTATTGGTTTGGAGCCAAAAGCGGTTATTATTTATACAACAAAGAAGATAGTTTTTGGTTTAAGAAAAAATACCTTTTTCAATCTAAAGATTTTTTTGAAAAGTACGGTGGTAAGGCTATTATTTTTGCAAGATTCCTTCCAATATTTAGAACTTTTGCACCCATAGTTGCCGGAATTGGAATGATGGATAAAAAGAAGTTCATGTTTTATAACATCCTAAGTTCATTCCTGTGGTCCTTTATTTTAATATTTTCAGGTCACTATTTATATGGTATGTTTTTAGAAAATGGAATCGATTTAAAACAGCATATCGAGAAAATAGTAATCGGAATTATCTTGATATCGACTATTCCTGTTTTGTTTAAAATGTTGAAAAAAAGAGTACATATCAGCTAAGAGATTGTACATAAAAATAAAAAAAACGTCTTGTTTTTAACAAGACGTTTTTTTATGGAAAATAAGTTTGTGAAATATTAGATTACATTGCCATTGGGCTAATAAAAGTTTAGCAATGAAGAATAAAAAATCCGTCAAGAACGAGTTCAAGACGGATTTATATATTAAAATATAATGTTCTGATTACATCATTCCTGGCATACCACCACCCATATGAGCACCTCCGCCTGGATTATCTTCTTTAATGTCAATTAAAGCACATTCAGTAGTCAATATCATTCCAGCAACCGAAGCAGCATTTTCTAAAGCAATACGGGTTACTTTTTTAGGATCAATGATTCCTGCTTTTAGCATATCCACAAATTCATCAGTTTTAGCATTGTATCCAAAATCTCCTGAACCTTCAGTTACTTTTGCAACTACAACAGAACCTTCAAGGCCTGCATTCTCAACAATAGTTCTCAAAGGAGCTTCTACTGCACGAGATATAATTTGGATACCTGTTTTTTCATCTGAATTGTCAGATGTTATAGTGCTTAGTACATTTTTTGCTCTTAATAAAGCTACACCACCACCAGCAACAATTCCTTCTTCAACAGCAGCACGAGTTGCATGAAGTGCATCATCTACACGGTCTTTTTTCTCTTTCATTTCTACTTCAGAAGCAGCACCGACATAAAGAACAGCAACTCCACCAGCTAATTTAGCTAAACGTTCTTGCAGTTTTTCTTTGTCATAATCAGAAGTTGTAGCTTCCATTTGACCTTTAATTTGATTAACACGATTCTTAATCATGTCTGCTTCACCAGCACCACTTACAATTGTAGTGTTATCTTTGTCGATACTTACTCTTTTAGCAGTACCTAACATTTCTAGAGTAGTGTTTTCTAAAGTGTATCCTCTTTCCTCAGAGATTACAGTTCCTCCAGTTAAGATTGCGATATCTTCTAACATTGCTTTTCTTCTGTCTCCAAAACCAGGTGCTTTAACAGCAGCGATTTTCAAGGCACCACGCAATTTGTTTACTACCAAAGTTGATAATGCTTCTCCATCAACATCTTCTGCAATAATCAATAATGGTTTTCCAGTTTGAGCGATTGGCTCCAATACTGGTAATAATTCTTTTAAAGAAGAAACTTTTTTATCATACAAAAGGATGTATGGACTTTCAAGTTCAGCTTCCATTTTTTCTGGATTGGTTACAAAGTATGGAGAAAGGTATCCTCTGTCAAATTGCATTCCTTCTACAACATCTACATATGTATCTGTTCCTTTGGCTTCTTCTACAGTGATTACTCCTTCTTTACCTACTTTTGCGAAAGCATTAGCGATTAATTCACCAATAACTTCGTCATTATTTGCAGAGATAGAAGCAATTTGTTTGATTTTTTCTGAATCACTTCCTACTACTTTGGCTTGTTTGGCAAGATCAGCAACAATAACTTCAACAGCTTTGTCAATTCCACGTTTCAAATCCATTGGGTTTGCACCGGCAGCAACGTTTTTCAATCCTTCTTTTACGATGGCTTGAGCCAATACTGTAGCGGTTGTAGTTCCGTCTCCAGCTAAATCATTGGTTTTTGAAGCTACTTCTTTTACCATTTGAGCTCCCATGTTTTCCAATGGGTCTTTCAATTCAATTTCTTTCGCTACAGTAACACCATCTTTAGTTACATTTGGTCCGCCAAATGATTTACCAATAATTACGTTACGTCCTTTTGGACCAAGGGTTACTTTTACAGCATTTGCTAATGCATCAACTCCACGTTTTAATCCGTCACGTGCTTCAATATCAAATTTTATATCTTTTGCCATTTTAATTTTTGTTTAAAGGTTAGTTTGTTTCAAGTTATCAAGTTGTCTTGATACTTAATTCATTCTACTTAATATTCAGTTTTAGATTATTGCAAGGATATCGTCCTCACGCATTATTAGATAATCTTTACCTTCTAATTTTAATTCCGTTCCGGCATATTTTCCGTAAAGCACAGTGTCGCCTATTTTAACGGTCATGGTATGGTCTTTTGTTCCACTTCCAACTGCTACTACTGTTCCTTTTTGTGGTTTTTCTTTGGCAGTATCTGGAATAAAAATCCCTGACGCTGTTTTGGTTTCAGCTGCTACTGGTTCGATAAGAACTCTATCTGAAAGTGGTTTAATGTTTAAAGTCATGATTTTATTTTTATATTATTTTTTTTATAATGTTTTGATTTCAGAAATTGTGCCATATTGTGTTAACTGACATTTTTTCTTATAAAAAATGCCAGCTTTGACAGGCTGGCATTTTATGTATTTATATAATAGATAAATTATTTTGCTGGAGTTACTGGTGCAGGCGTATTTGCTGGTACAGGTGTGTTTTGAACTGGAGCAGCTTCAGTGTTATCGATGATTTTTGAATCGGAATCACTTAAAGTTCCTGTAAAACTTAATCCTGAAAGCAAAATTAATGCAATTAATATTGTTGCTAATGTCCAAGTACTTTTGTCTAAGAAATCAGTAGTTTTTTGAACACCACCCAACATTTGAGAACCACTTATTGTAGAAGATAATCCACCTCCTTTAGGGTTTTGAACCATTATAACTACGATCAATAGAAAACATACTATTGTAATTAAAACTAAAAAAATTGAAAACATACTATTTATTGTTAATTGTTATTTTGTTGTACTATTTTAATATCCTTTATACGGTCCACAAAGAAACTACTTTTTTCTGGATATTTCAAAATTAATATTTCGTAAGCTTGTATCGCCTTTTGATATTTTTTTTGTTCTAAATATACTTTGGCCAAAGTCTCTGTCATTAAATAGGAATTGTCCTCTTTGTTGAGTTCCAGATTAGGTGTAAAAACTACTCCTGGTTTTATAGGTGGAATTTTTGGACTGGTTTCTATGAACTTATCTATTAGTTCGGCTTTTTTTCTTTTGTCTTCATCAAGAGCAGAGTCTTTTGTCATAGTATTGTCCTCTTTTGTGTTTTCTCTAACTATGGGTTGAATTCTGGAAATTTGAAGCCATTGTTGAAATGAGTGTGTTTCACTTTTAGAAAAATCCAAAGGCTTTCCAATTTCTAATTTCTCAGCAGCGGTTTTTGTTTCTTCTTGAAGTAATTCTATAGGTTCTTCCGTTGCAGGTATATAAATAGATTGCTTGGCTGAATTTACAGTTTCTAATTCTTCAAGAGTGGTTGTTGTTTTTTCTTCAACAGATACTTGCGTGGCTTCTTTGATAGAAGTGAGAATTGACTTTTCTAAAGTATTCGTATTTATTACAGGTTCTGTTATTTCTTCTTTCTGAATAATTATACTGTCTACTACAGTAATGTCAAGTAGTTCTTTTATTTTTTTCTCGTAAATCTTCTTTTGGATGGCAATAAAAGATTCTGAAGTTATAAAATCGAATAATGCAGTACGATCCGTTGTGTGTGCAGCGGCTACTTTTAATGCAAAATTATATTTGTAGCTGTTTTGATTGTAAAGTCCTTTAAGACGCAATGCTCTTGCACTCTGAAAATATGGAAATTCATCCAATACTTTTTCCAGAGCCAACGTTTGTGTTTCGCTGATTTCGTCAGGTTTATTTATTAAATAATTATAGCTACTAACGTTCATTTGTTTTAGTTTTCAATTGTTGGTTATTGTTTGTAGGTTATTAGTTTTTGGTTTTCAATGTTGGTTATTATAAATCTATACTGAAAACGACGGACTAATTACTTTAATAATTACCATTTTGCAAGCGAGGCATTGAAAATATCTTGTGTAATTCTTTCAAAAATTTCTTTTAATGCAGCATCTTTAGTTGCTCCTATCAATTGTTGATTGGCAGGGTAGTCATAATAAAACTCAAAACTTTTCTCAAAATCATCTGCCTCTTTATTTTTGTTGGTAAATCTAACGTTTACTCTAATTCTCAAACGGTTTTGTGCAGCTTGTTGATCTGCAGTTGCAGTCATTGGACTAATTCTGTAATCTGTGATTTCTCCTTCATAGGTTAAATCTCCCCCATTTTTTACTAAATGTAAATTAGTTTGATTCTGAATCAAGTCCTGTAGTGTAAGTGTAAAAGTTCTGTCAATTCCTGGTTCAATCAACTCAGAATTATTTGGAAAGAAATTTACCTGATATGTTTTTGCATCAATTTTACCCGTTCCGGTAAAGTTATATACTGAACAACTGTTTAGGATAAATGAACTAATTATTAATAAGAGGCAATGTGCTTTTTTCATAAAATGTGTAAATTCCAAATTCTAATTTGATACAAATCTCAAATGTACAAAAATCGAATTTGTGATTTTGAATTTGTTTTTTTTGCTATAAATCAAATTGTTTAATTTTTCGATATAAAGTTCTTTCCGAAATTCCTAATTCATCTGCCGCAGCTTTTCGTTTTCCTTTATTCTTTTCTAATGATTTTTTGATCATTTCGATTTCTTTCTGTTCGAGTCGCAAGATTTCTTCCTCCTCTATGGTTTCTGCCAATAGATAATTGTTGTTATCTTGTTCTTCATAATTCTGCTCAATATCAGGTGTGGTGATTAATGAAGTTCCTGGTTCTTCTTCAAAATCTATTTCACTATCTTCTTCTTTAGAGCCGTATATTTTCTTGATGAGTGATTTGTTGGCTTCCTGAACATTGGTATTGCCGCTTTGCATTAATTCTAAAGTCAATTTTTTCAAATCGTGTAAATCACTTTTCATGTCAAAAAGGACTTTATACAAAATCTCTCTTTCGGTATTAAAATCACTGTCGCTTTTTTTGTCTTTAATTACAGATGGTAAATTGTTACTGTCTTCAGTTGGTAAATACGTTTGTAAAGTTGCTGCAGAAATATCTCTGTTAGTTTCTAATACTGAGATTTGTTCGGCAACATTTCGTAATTGACGAATGTTACCGCTCCAGCGAAATTTCTGCAAAAGCAAAATAGCAGTCTCATCTAACCTTAAAGGAGGCATTTTGTATTTATTGGCAAAATCTGCCGCAAATTTTCTGAATAATAAATGAATATCGTCTTTTCGTTCTCGAAGAGGAGGTAAGTGAATGTCTACCGTACTTAAACGGTAATACAAATCTTCACGAAATTTTCCTTTTTCAATAGCTTTAAATAAATTGACATTAGTTGCAGCTACGATTCGGACATTCGTTTTTTGAACCTGAGAAGAACCTACTTTTATGAATTCACCATTTTCTAAGACACGCAACAAGCGTACTTGGGTAGTCAAAGGCAATTCTCCCACCTCGTCAAGGAAAATAGTACCCCCATTTGCCACTTCAAAATACCCTTCACGAGTGCTGGTAGCACCGGTAAAAGCTCCTTTTTCATGACCAAAAAGTTCACTGTCTATTGTTCCTTCAGGAATGGCTCCACAGTTTACGGCAATATATTTTCCATGTTTTCTGTGCGAAAGCGAATGTATAATTCTTGGAATATTTTCTTTTCCCACACCGCTTTCTCCAGCTACCAAAACCGAAATATCAGTAGGGGCAACCTGAATGGCTTTTTCTATGGCGCGATTAAGCTTTGGGTCATTCCCAATAATCTCAAATCGCTGTTTTATTGATTGAACTGTATCCATTTTGTTTTTTTCTAGTATTACACAAATTAGATGAATCTTAAAAAGTGTAAATTTTGCTAATCATTAAAACTTGTATTTTTTTGAATAACTATTCGATTCCCGTTCTTTACTGTTGTGGCTTTGTTAGCGTATCTTTTTGGATAGCAGTTTTTTCAACTTTGTGTTTAGGGAAATATGTTTTAATAACATAGAATGTTGTTCCAAAAGCAATAATAAAAGTAATTAAAACGATAAGTATATTTTTTTTAGACATATAAATGTTTTTCTTTTTTTCTTTTGCCACAAATTACACAAATTTTCACAAATTCTTTTTATATTATTAATCGTTTATGCGTTAAGGATTTGTTTTGAAAATTAGCAATAATTCCAATTTGAGAATCTGCAAGTCTAATATAATTTAGAGTTTGAGCGATATGTTCATTATTGATTTCTTTTACAGATTTGACTTCTAAAATTATTTAATTGTAAAGAATAAAATCAGCATAAAATTTATGAGGAAGAATATTTCCTTTGTATTCAATTGAAAATTCTTTTTCTCGTTCAAAAGGGATATTATTGTTCTTGAACTCTATTTCTAATGCATCTTTATAAACAATTTCCAATAAACCCGGCCCTAAAATTCTATGAACCTCCATGCAAATGCCTACTATTTTATAATTCTCTTCTTGCTTGTAATATTCCATAATTTGTGGAAATTTGGGTAATTTGTGGCTTATTTTTTTTTGACAAAGTTAAAATCTGTGTAAATCTTTTTAATTCGTGGCAAAAAAAATTAATTCATATCACTCAACCCAATCGCTTCACCTTTTAGAGTTCCAGAGGTACAGGAAGTTATTTTTACATTTACAAAATCACCTATTTTATAATTCTCTTTAGGGAAAACCACTGTTATACTTTGTGAATTTCTTCCAGAAAATTCTTCAGTCGATTTTTTTGAAACTTTCTCTACCAATACTTCTACTGTTTTTCCTATGAATTCCTCAGAGCGCAACCAAGCATGTTTTTGTTGTAAATCAACAATTTCCTGTAGTCTTCTTGCTTTGGTAGTTTCTGGTACATCATCCTCCATTTTTCTTCCAGCCAATGTTCCTGGACGTTCAGAATAGCTGTACATATAACCAAAATTATATTTCACATACTCCATCAAACTCAAGGTGTCTTGATGATCTTCTTCAGTTTCTGTAGGGAAACCAGAAATCATATCTTGAGAAATAGCACCATCAGGAATAATAGAGCGAATCTTGTCAATCAGAGCCATATATTCTTCTCTTGTGTGCAAACGGTTCATTTCTTTTAAGATACGATCACTTCCAGACTGAACAGGTAAATGTATATGTTTGCAGATATTAGGATATTTAGCAATTACATGTAAAATACTTTCGTGCATATCCTGTGGATTAGAAGTCGAAAAGCGAATACGCATTTTTGGGAAACCAACTGCAACCATTTCAAGTAATTGGTCAAAATCTACTGCAGTTGCTTTTTGCATTTCGCTTGCATTTACAAAATCCTTTTTCAAACCGCCACCATACCATAAATAGCTATCTACATTTTGTCCCAAAAGAGTGATTTCCTTAAAACCTTTGTTCCACAAATCTTGAATTTCATTCATGATACTTTGTGGCTCACGGCTACGTTCACGCCCGCGGGTAAAAGGGACTACGCAAAAAGTACACATGTTGTCGCAACCTCTCGTGATAGAAACCAATGCAGTAATCCCGTTGCTCATCAATCGAACTGGCGAAATATCACCATACGTTTCCTCTTTAGACAAAATCACGTTAATCGCATCACGTCCTTCCTCAACTTCACTTAATAAATTAGGCAAATCTTTATAAGCATCAGGACCAACAACAAGGTCGACAATTTTTTCTTCTTCTAGGAATTGACTTTTTAAACGTTCGGCCATACAGCCCAAAACGCCCACTTTCATCTTCGGATTAGTGCGTTTCACAGCGTTGTATTTTTCCAAGCGTTTGCGTATGGTTTGTTCCGCTTTGTCACGAATCGAACAGGTGTTCACTAAAACCAAATCAGCATCTTCAAGTACCGATGTTGTATTGTATCCGTTACCAGACAGTATAGAAGCCACAATTTCACTATCCGAAAAGTTCATCGCACAGCCATAACTTTCTATAAAGAGTTTTTTAGTATTCTCAGGTTTATGTTCTAGAACAAGGCTATTTCCTTGTTTACTTTCTTCAATTATCTTTTCCATAGGACATTTTCAAACCGCAAAGATAAGGTAAATGCAAGCATTATGACAAGATGTCAGCCTAAGAATTAACAAAAATTAAGAAAAGTTGAAAGTAAAGAGCAAAAGGCAAAAGCAAAAAAGACAAAGGTTGGAGTCTAAAATCAGAAATCTTAATTCTAAAATTTTTGAAAGGAGCTAATTCCCGCTTTTCGTTACAAGTCCTCGCAAAAAGGTAAAAGTTTCCAGAGTTCTGGAAAGAGCTTCCGTTGGTCGCTTTTCTAGAACAGGAAACTTTTACCTTTTTTTGCTCCGGGCTTTTCACTGTAATCGGGGCTAGAGTATTTACTATTTTTATGGAACTCGAAACTCTTTCAAGAGAAAACCATTGGCTACATTTTTAAACTCAACCAATTGATTTTGAATCCAAGTATCATCATGTCCTAATTCTTTGGCTAGTAATTGAGCCACTTTATTAGAACATTCAATTGCAGCTCGAGCATCTAAAAACAACAAACGAACCCTTCTTGCTAAAATATCTTCTACAGTTGTAGCCATTTCGTAGCGGATAGCCCAGACGATTTCGGCTAAAGTGTAATAGTAGTCAGGATGTAATTTTTCTTTTAACTCAGGTTCATTTTCCTGTAATTGTAAGATAGCGGCACTATCTGTACCATATATATACAAGTGATTTTCTAGGTCAGTTGGGCTGTTTTTTTTATTTCCATGAATAGAAAGATGATTTGTAATGCATTTACTTTTAGGTAACTGATGTACTGCAATTGTTTTGTCAACGATGTCTTCGGCAATTTTTCGATAGGTAGTCCATTTGCCACCAGTGATGGTTATTAATCCAGTTTCGGAAACAATTATTTTGTGACTTCTGGAAAGTTCTTTTGTGTTTTGTCCTTTTTTATCGGGTGCAGCCAAAGGTCTCAACCCAGCAAAAACAGATAATACATCGGCTCTGGTTGGGTCTTTGGTTAAGAATTTTTGAGCTGCTTGTAATACAAAATCAATTTCTTCTTCAAGAGCTATTGGCTCAAGACTTGGTTTCATAATCGGAGTATCTGTGGTGCCAACAATTATTTTTTCATGCCAGGGAACAGCAAAGAGCACTCTCCCGTCACTTGTTTTAGGAATCATTACAGCATAGTCACCAGGTAAGAAGGATTTGTCAAATACCAAATGAATTCCCTGACTGGAAACAATATATTTTTTATAAACAGTATCGTTCATTTTCATGATAGCATTGGTAAACACTCCCGTAGCATTAATAACCGCTTTACTTTGTAATTTATATTCTTTTTCAGATTCTTGGTCAATGGCAATTACTCCCGTGACTTTATTTTTGTCGTCTTTAATTAATTGGGTAATCTTAAAATGGTTGAGTATACAAGCCCCTTTTTCTGCTGCAGTTTGAGCCAGATTTATGGCAAGTCGGGAATCGTCAAATTGACCGTCATGGTAGATAACACCACTTCGCAGCCCTTCTTGTTCTATTGTAGGGAGTAATTCTATCGTTTTTTCTTTAGATAAATAGTTAGAACTACCTAAGCTTAATCTGCCGGCCAATAAATCGTAGAGTTTTAGTCCAATAGTATAAAAATAGCCACCCCACCAATTGTAATTTGGAATGATGAATGATTCGTTTTTAACCAAATGTCCGGCATTTTTCTCCATTAAGCCTCTTTCTTTTAAGGCTTCAATAACCAAAGAGAGATTACCTTGTTCTAAATAACGCACGCCTCCATGAGCTAGTTTGGTACTCCGGCTTGAGGTGCCTTTTGCAAAATCGACAGCTTCTAAAAGTAAGGTTTTGTAACCTCTGCTAGCGGCATCTAGGGCAGTGCCCAGTCCGTTGGCACCACCACCAATAATAATAATGTCCCAAATTTGTGATTGTTTCAGTTTTTCTAACTGTTCGATTCGATTCATTATGTGTTTTTAGTAATTAGGTCAGATTTGTATTAGTAAAATTAATTAATTAAATAGTAGGATATGATTCTGAAGTTAATAATTTGATAGGCTTCACTGCTGTTTGATTATTAAAAATGCTTTGTTTGACGATTTATATTGCTTTTAAAATGGAGTAAAGGTTAATATTTGAAAAAAAAAATTACTTTTGCGATTCAAACAAGAGCAACATGGCAAAGAATTTAGTGATAGTTGAGTCCCCTGCAAAGGCAAAAACAATCGAAAAATTTCTAGGGAATGAGTATCAGGTAGAATCAAGTTATGGGCATATTGCCGACTTGCCTTCTAAAGAAATTGGTGTAGATGTAGAGAATGGATTTACACCCAAATACGAAGTTTCATCAGATAAAAAAGCATTAGTATCCAAGTTAAAAACTCTAGCTAAAAATGCCGAAACGGTTTGGTTAGCAAGTGATGAGGATCGCGAGGGAGAAGCTATTTCTTGGCATCTTGCCGAAGAGTTGAAACTAGATCAAAAGAAAACAAAACGAATTGTTTTTCATGAAATTACCAAGAATGCTATTCTAAAAGCAATTGATAATCCACGAGAAATTGATTATAATTTAGTTAATGCCCAACAAGCACGTAGAGTACTTGATAGATTGGTGGGATATGAATTATCTCCTGTTCTTTGGAGAAAAATTAAAGGAGGATTGTCAGCTGGAAGGGTACAATCTGTTTCGGTTCGTTTGATTGTTGAGCGTGAGCGCGAAATTCAAAATTTTAATGCAGTTGCGACTTATTCTGTAGTTGCAGAGTTTGTGAACGAAGCAGGAAAAACTTTCAAAGCAAAGCTTCCTAAAAATTTCAATACAAAAAAAGAAGCCGAAGATTTCTTAAAACAAAATATCGGTTCTATATATAAGGTAGCGGATTTAGAAACAAAACCTACCAAAAAATCACCAACGGCACCTTTTACTACTTCTACCTTGCAACAAGAAGCAGCTAGAAAATTGTATTTGCCAGTTGGAATCACCATGCAATTAGCACAACGTTTGTACGAAGCTGGACTTATAACTTATATGAGAACGGATAGTGTGAATTTGTCTAAAGACGCCATGGATGCAGCTCAAGCAGAAATTATTAAATCATATGGTAAGGAATTTTCTAATCCTAGAACTTTTGTAAATAAAAGTAAAGGAGCACAGGAAGCTCACGAGGCTATTCGTCCTACGGATATGTCTCGTCATACAGTAGATATAGACAGAGATCAAGCACGTTTGTATGATTTGATTTGGAAAAGAACTTTAGCTTCTCAGATGAGTGATGCTAAATTAGAACGCACCAATGTCAAAATTGAAGCTAATAATCACAGTGAAATTTTTACTGCTTCAGGTGAGGTTTTACTTTTTGAAGGTTTCTTGAAAGTATATTTGGAAGGTCATGATGATGACGATGAAGAGCAAGAAGGAATGTTGCCTTCAATGAAAGTCAATGAAAAATTACAAAATAATTATATAACTGCAACAGAAAGATATTCTCGTGCGGCTGCAAGATATACAGAAGCTTCTTTGGTGAAAAAACTAGAGGAATTAGGAATTGGCCGTCCGTCTACATATGCTCCAACGATTTCTACTATTATCAATAGAAATTATGTAGAGAAAGGAAATCTGGAAGGTGTAGAAAGAAACTATACGCAGCTTACTTTACAATCGGGTGAAGTAGGAGAGAAGTTACTTAAAGAAAATACAGGTTCAGATAAAGGGAAATTAGTTCCTACAGATATAGGGACAATTGTTACAGATTTCTTGGTTAAGAATTTCGGAAACATACTTGATTATAATTTTACGGCAAAAGTTGAACATGATTTCGATGAAATTGCCGAAGGAAATATAGAATGGACCAAAATGATGCAAGAGTTTTACGGTAAATTTCATCCAACGGTGAAAGACGTAGAGGCTAATGCAGATAGAGAAAGTGGAGAAAGAATTTTGGGTATAGATCCAGTTTCTGGAAAACCGGTATCTGTTCGTTTAGGAAAATTTGGCCCAATGGCTCAGATTGGTGCGGCTGATGACGAAGATAAAAAATTCGCCAGTTTAATGTCGGAACAAAATATTGGTAACATTACTTTGGAGGAAACTTTAAAATTATTTTTGCTTCCTAAAAATTTAGGAATGTATAAAAATGAAGAAGTTGAGGTAAGTAATGGACGATACGGGCCATATGTACGTCACGGAGCAGTTTTTATTTCTTTACCAAGAGGCGAAGATCCATTGGATGTAACGATGGAACGTGCTCAGAAATTAATAGATGACAAAGCAATTGCAGATGCGCCAATTACTGTATATAAAGGAGAAGGAGTTCAGAAAGGGACAGGTCGTTTTGGGCCTTTTATAAAATGGAACGGTATCTTTATAAATGTAAGTAAGAAATATGATTTTGATAATTTGTCGCAATCGGATGTAGAAGCATTGATTGAAGATAAATTACAAAAGAATATCGATAAAGTTCTTCATAACTGGGAAGAAGAAGGTATTTTGGTTGAAAAAGCACGTTGGGGTCGTTCAGTAATTACAAAAGGAAAGATTAAAATTGAATTGAGCAAAGATGTTGATGCTACAAAATTGACATTGGCAGAAGTTCAAGAAATGATCGCTAAAAAAACTCCAGCTAAGAAAACACCAGCGAAAAAAGCAACAACTGCAAAAAAACCGGCTGTTAAAAAAGCAGTTGCTAAAAAGAAATAAAGAATGGAGTTTGATTTTTTAGCACCAATTGATAAGGAAATTTTAAGCTATATAGCAGGGCTGTCTTCACAACATTTGGGGAGCAAAATAGTTTTGCATACAGATGAGCAGGTTCCGGATTTAAATAAAGTTGATATTGCAATAATTGGAGTTCTTGAAAACCGAGGAGATAGAAATGCAATTTCGGACGTTGATTTAAATGAGGTTCGTAAGGAATTATACGGAATGTTTCCTGGTAATTGGAATGCGACTATTGCTGATTTAGGAGATATTTTGCCTGGGAGCTCAATTGAAGATACCTATTTTGCAATAAAGAAAATAGTTTCGGGTTTAATAAAAAAGAGAGTTATACCCTTGGTAATAGGAGGTTCTCAAGATTTGACTTATGCTCTTTACAGAGCCTATGATGACTTAGAGCAAATGGTGAATTTAGTAGCCATAGATAGTAAGTTTGATTTCGGAAAAGAAAATGAAGCAATAACATCAGATTCTTATTTGACAAAAATTATTATCAACGAACCTAATAATCTTTTTAATTATTGTAATGTTGGGTATCAAACCTATTATAATTCGCAAGAAGAAATAGATTTAATAGAAAAACTGTTTTTTGATGCCTACAGATTAGGAGAGGTGTCTAATAATATTTCTATTTCAGAGCCTGTTTTTAGGGACGCTGACATGGTAAGTATAGATTTGAATTCAGTAAAATCTTCAGATTCGGGGAACTTTGTGTCCTTTAACCCAAACGGTTTTAATGGTAAGGAAATATGTGCATTGTCAAGATATGCAGGAATAAGTGATAAAGTATCTTTGTTTGGGGTGTTTAATCACAATAATTCAAAGCAAGAATCAGTTATTATAGCACAGATATTTTGGTATTTTATCGAAGGGTATCATTATAGATCAAATGAATATCCTTTTGGAAGTAGAGAGAATTATTTAAAGTATAATGTTCCTTTAGAGTTAGAGGAAGAAGATCTTGTTTTTTATAAAAGCAATAAAACGGATAGATGGTGGATTGAGATACCTTTTATTTCAAATGGTAGCAATAAATTGAAAAAAAACACGTTGTTACCCTGTTCGTACGAAGAGTATTTGGCAGCTTGTAATCAAGAGATGCCGGAAAGATGGTGGAAAGCGCAAAGAAAGAATATTGTTTAGTCCTTCTCAATGCTGAAATTTTGATGAATTTGTGTATTTTACAATAAATTCTTAGAATATTTCAGAAAAGCTTACAAAATAACGATAAATGTGTTTTTTATCGTTCTTTTTTATCACATTAGCGATTAAATATTTTTTTTTTAAGTTTTTTAAAATTACTTTTGGTCCTGCAAATAATGACTAGAAAAGTATTGTTTATTAGATGAAAAATAAATAGGTTTACAGTCTGAATAATAATGAATAGATAACCCAAATTTTTATGAAGAAGTTCATTGCGTTTACGGCAATTTTAGCAGTGTTGACTAGCTGTGGCAGATCAAGCGACAAAGGAGAGTTGGTTGGTGTAAAAGGAGCTAAATGGCATCCTGAGAAACCTTATGGTATGACATTAGTACCTGGAGGTGCATTTATAATGGGTAAATCGGATGACGATCTTGCTAATGTAGAAGATGCCCCTACCAAAACAGTTACTGTTAGGTCTTTCTATATGGATGAGACAGAGATTACCAATAGTGAGTACCGTCAATTTGTAGAATGGGTAAAAGATTCTACAATTCGTTTTCGTCTAGCTATTTTAGCAGAAGAAAGCGGTCAAAATACTTCGGCAGGAGATTCTAAAGGAAAAGGAAAGAATGCTGGTAGTATTGGAGATTACGCTTTTAACAACTCAGATCCTGAAAAGATGTCTGCATATGATAAATATATGTATGACAACTATTATAGTATTGGGACTGATAAAGATCCTAATGCTTATAAAAGATTAAATAGAAAAGTAAAATTGATCAATGACACTAAGAAGTATCCTGATGAATATTACACAGAGGTTATGGATTCAATGTATTTGCCTTTAGAAGCATCTTACAATGGATTAAGAACTATAGACGTGAATAAACTTAAATTCCGTTACACTTGGATGGATATTCAAGCAGCTGCTAAAGCTAAAGTTGGAAAAAGACAAGATTTTATTAGAACTGAAGAAGTAAAGGTTTATCCTGATACAACAGTTTGGATTAAAGATTTTGCTTACTCTTATAATGAGCCAATGCATAATGATTATTTCTGGCATAAAGCATACGGTGATTATCCAGTAGTGGGTGTTACTTGGAGTCAGGCTAAAGCATTCTGTGAATGGAGAACATTGAATAAAAACAGTTACATAAAATCAAAAAAGAAACATATTGATAATGTAAATGCTTTTAGATTACCAACCGAAGCAGAATGGGAATACGCTGCAAGAGGTGGTTTAGAGTCTGCTACTTTTCCTTGGGGTGGACCTTATACAAAAAGTGATAGAGGATGTTTCTTAGCAAATTTCAAACCTAATAGAGGAGATTATGCTGCAGATCAAGCTTTATATACTGTAGAAGCTAAATCTTACGATGTGAATGGTTATAATCTATATAACATGGCTGGTAACGTTTCTGAATGGACTGATTCTGCTTATGATGCTAATTCATATGAGTTTGTTTCAACAATGAACCCTGCAATTATTGATAATTCAAATAAACGTAAAGTTGTACGTGGAGGTTCTTGGAAAGATGTTGCTTACTTCTTACAAGTAAGTACAAGAGCTTTCGAATATGCAGATTCAGCTAGAAGTTATATCGGTTTTAGAACTGTTCAAGATTATATGGGAACTCAAACCACAGGAAATAAAAAAAGAAAATAAAAACAAGAATAAACACAAGAATAAGTAATAAATTAATTAATTAAAAAAGAAAGAAAGATGGCAATATTAAGCAAAAAAGCAATGAATTTTACCTATGGAATGGGAGCGGCAGTAGTAATTATTGGAGCACTTTTTAAAATTCAACATTATCCAGGAGCGAGCCAATTATTAATTGTTGGTCTTTGTACTGAGGCATTTATCTTTGCTCTTTCTGCATTCGAACCGGTTGATAATGAGTTGGATTGGTCATTAGTTTATCCTGAATTAGCTGGAGGAGAAAAATCAACTACTAATAAAGCTGTTGAGAAAGATGAAACTGAAGGTATGCTTTCATCAAAATTAGATGCAATGCTTAAAGAAGCAAAAATTGATGGTGCATTAATGTCAAGTTTAGGAAACAGTATTAGAAACTTTGAAGATGCTTCTAGAAATATCTCTCCAGTTGTAGATTCAATTTCTGCTACTAAAAAATACAGTGAAGAGCTTTCTATGGCAGCAGCTCAAATGGAATCTTTGAATAGCTTATACAAAGTACAATTAGAAAGTGCTTCAAGAAATGCAGAAGCAAATAGAGAAATTGCTGAAAACGCTGGTAAATTAAAAGAACAAATGCAATCTATGACTGCAAACATTGCTTCATTAAACAATGTTTACGGAGGTATGCTTTCTGCAATGAGTAATAAAGGATAATTAGTTTTTTAACTATAATATATTATTTAATAACAAAACTAATTAAAATAAAATGGCAGGAGGAAAATTAACCCCTAGGCAGAAGATGATAAACCTAATGTATTTGGTTTTTATCGCAATGTTAGCATTAAATATGTCAAAAGAAGTGTTATCTGCATTTGGTTTGATGAATGAAAAATTTGAGAAAGTAAATTCATTGGTGTTAGATTCCAATGAGGCAATTTTAGCGGATTTGCAATCAAAGGCTCAAGATAAACCAGAGCAATATGCCGCTCCAAGAGACATCGCAGTAAAAGTTTCTGTATTAACAAAAACTTTTTACGATAAAATTACTTCTTTGAAAAATGATCTTACAAAAGATATTGAAAAAGGAAAAGACGGTAAATTACCATATGAAACAATGGATGCTTCTGGAAAACTTGACGAAAGCTGGTTTTCAGGAGATGGATTGTCAGCAAAAGGTAAAGATGTTATGGCTTCAATTGAAGCATATAAAACAGGTATGACTGCAGCTTTAGGTAAAGATCCTAAATATAGTGCTATTGTTGCTGAAATTAATGCAAAATTAGATACTAAAAATGTAGTTGATAAAGAAGGAATTTCAAAAATCTATTTGGATTACCACTTTAAACATTTCCCTTTGATCGCTTCAATTGCTAAATTGACTGCTGTTCAAAATGATATTAAAGCTACAGAAACTAATGTTTTTAATGCGTTGACAGGAAATACTGCCGTAGCAGCAGCTTCTATGAAAAACTATACAGCTATCGTTATACCTGAAAAATCAGCTTTCTTTGCTGGTGAAGCGGTAAAAGGTAAAATTGTATTGGGACGTTTTGATAAATCTACAGTACCTACAAAAGTTGTTGTAAATGGAGGAAACGTTAATTTAGGTACAGCTTTACACGATGGTCAAGTTGATTTTAGTTTCGGTGCTGGTAACGTAGGAGAGCATGATATTACAGGTAACTTTACGTTCATGGAAGATGGTAAACCAGTTGCTATTCCTGTTAAAGGGAATTATGTAGTTGTTCCTAAGCCGAATTCTGCTACTATTTCTGCAGATAAAATGAATGTTGTATATAGAGGTGTTGTAAATCCTATGACTATTACGTTTGCAGGTATTTCTTCTGATAAAGTTTCTGCTTCAGCTCCAGGTTTGAGCTCTGCTGGAAAACCGGGGACTTACAATATGAATCCTGGACAAGGTTCTGAAGTTGTAATTAATGTTACAGGTACATTACCTGATGGATCTAAAGTTTCTGATAGAAAATCTTTCAGAATTAAAGGTATTCCACCTCCAGTTGGTGCAATTGGTGGAGAAATGGGAATTGTTAAAGGAGCAAAATCTCGTTTACAAGTTTCTCAAGTTTCAGCTAAATTACCTGATTTCGATTTTAACGTACAATTAAACGTAGTTGGTTTTACATTAAAAGTTGCTGGTCAAGCTGCTGTAATCGTTTCTGGAGATAGAGTTAATGCTCAATGTGCTACTGCATTAGCAAGAGCTACAAGAGGAGATCAAGTTACAATTTCTGATATTAAAACTAAATTAGTAGGTTCAGATATTATGCTTTCTAGAACTGCTCCGGTAATTTACGAAATTCAATAATATTTAAGTTAATTTTTAACCTACTTAAATAACTTAAAACAAAATAGATGAAAGCTAAAAATTTAGTTATTGCTGTTGCAATTGTTGCGGGAAGTTTTTCTTCATTTGCACAATCTAATTTGCTTAACGCTAAAACGCCTGACCAAATTGGAGTAAAAACTAAGTCTCAAGTATCGCTTGATAATGATAAGCCTTTGGCTTATGGTTATGTCGATGATAGAGATGTATTAATGGGTAAGACTACTTGGGAGATAGTAGACTTAAGCGAAAGATTCAATTTTCCGCTTTACTTCCCTGTTGATTCTACAAATATTGGTAAAGATAGAAGGTCTTTGTTTGATGTTTTAATTAAAGGAATTAAAAGTAATAAGATAACTGAAGTATACGCTGATGATTATTTTAATACCAAAAAAACCTTAAAAGACATGAGTAGCTCGTTTACTTATATCGATACCACAAATGCTGGTAGAGAAGAAGTAAATGCTAATCATGATGCTTATTTCCCAAAACAAAGAACTACTTATAAAACCGTAAAAGGAAAAAAAGTACAAGTTGTTGTGCCTGCAGGTCCTGCTAAAGTATTAGATCCTCAATTTATTGATAAAAGAGAACTTACTGCTCAAGACATCACAGGTTATAGATTAAAAGGGTATTGGTATTTTGATAAACGTCAATCTGAATTGAAATATCGTTTATTAGGAATTTGTCCTGTTGCTCCAGAAGCAAGAGAAGTAGGTTCTGAAAATCCTGATTATATTGATTTGTTTTGGATTTTTTATCCTTCTATTCGTGATTATTTGCATGAGCATTATGCTTTCAATGAAAAGAATTCTGCAATGCCAGTTTCATTTGATAGAATTTTGGATTCAAGACAATTTGGTGGTACTATATATAAAGAAGAAAATGTATATGGTGACCGTTTGATTACTGAGTATATTAATGAAAATGCATTGAACCAGTTGATCGAATCAGATAGAATAAAAACTAAAATTCGTGATTTCGAACACGATATGTGGAATTATTAATTCCTAACAAGATAGTTATAAAAAACTCTTACTTTATAGTAAGAGTTTTTTTGTTTAATTGATAGTTTTCAATTTTGTAATGATGTTTTTCTTATGCTCTAATTTTTTATGTTATGATTGATTATATTATTGTTGGCTGTGGTTTAGCTGGTATTTCTTTTTCTGAAGTCGCTTTGTCTAATAATAAAAGCATAGTTGTTTTTGATAACGACTCTCAGAACTCTTCTAGAATTGCGGGAGGCTTATATAATCCTGTTATCTTGAAAAGATTTAGCGAAGTTTGGCAAGCACAGGGACAATTGGTTTTAATGAATGATTTTTATTTGAATCTTAATAAAAAAATCGATTCAAAGTTTAATTTCAAAATGCCTATTTTGAGAAAATTCTTTTCTGTTGAAGAGCAGAATAATTGGTTTTCGGCTTCAGACAAGGTCAACTTGGCTCCTTTTTTATCAAATAATTTGGTTTATAGAAAGTTCAAAGGTATTGATTCTCCATACGGTTATGGTGAAGTGTTACAGACAGGATATGTTGATACAGCTTTACTGTTGGCAAAGTATAAAGAGTATCTTTTGTCTCTCGGGCTATTGCGTAATGAAGGGTTTGATTATGATGCTTTAGTTTTTGAAGAGGATGGTGTTTGTTATAATGATTTAAAAGCGAAGCATATTGTTTTTGCTGAAGGCTTTGGAATGCATTCTAATCCCTTCTTTAATGATTTGCCTTTGGATGGTACAAAAGGGGAGCTTTTTATCATAAAAGCGCCTGAATTAGAAATTGACTGTGTAGTAAATACAAGTGTGTTTATTTTGCCGTTAGGGAATGATTTGTTTAAAGTTGGAGCAACTTATAATTGGAAAGACAAAACAGATTTACCAACTGAAGAGGGCAAAAAGGAATTAATAGAAAGGATAAAGGAAATCATTTTATGTGATTTTGAAATAGTAGAACATTTTGCTGGAGTTCGTCCTACGGTTCGCGATAGAAGACCATTAGTAGGGACACATACAGAATATAGAAGAGTTCATATCCTAAACGGATTGGGAACTCGAGGAGTTATGTTAGGACCAGCAATGGCCAAAGAATTGTTCGATAATATTGAAAATGAAATTCTACTAAATAGCGAAATAGATATTCAGAGATTTACCAAAAAAGCTAAAAGAAAACTGTAATTATATTTTAGTTTTCGGGTCGTAGGATACAAACATGTTGATGTAAATGTTTCGTGACCATCTGAGCACAATTGGAAATAATACAATTAGAGTGGCAATGATGGCAATAAAAGATGTTTGTATGCTAGAATTGAAGATTAGATATGAAACGATAAAAGTAGCAATTCCTATTCCAACATTCAGTCCGTAGCTAACATACATAGCACCATAAAAGAAGGAAGGTTCAATTTGATATTTAAGACCACAATGACTGCAACATTCATTCATCTTAAGAACTGATCCTAAATGTAAAGGGTTTTTGTCTGTATACATACTCTCATTCATGCATTTTGGACAAGTTCCTGTTAAAATGCTATATAATTTGGATCCTTTTTTTAACATTTGCAAAAAATTTAATTTTCTATGTTCAGAAAAGACAAATTTACTAATTCATATAGGAATAAAATAATAATACATGCTTAATATACACAATTTATCGGTTTCGTTTGGTGGCTCTTATTTGTTTGAAGAAGTTACCTTTCGTTTGGGTGCAGGAGACCGTGTAGGTCTCGTAGGAAAGAATGGAGCTGGAAAATCGACAATGCTTAAAATTTTGGCTAGGGATTTTGCTCCAGATTCTGGAGTTATCTCTCAAGAGAAAGAAGTTCGTATGGGGTTTCTTCGTCAGGATATTGATTTTGAACAAGGAAGAACAGTTCTTGAAGAAGCTTATGAAGCTTTTACTGAAATTAAAATAGTTGAAAAAAAATTAGCGGAAATAAATCATCAACTGGTTACTCGTACAGATTATGAAAGTGAAGAGTACAGTCAGATTATAGAAGACTTATCAGATTACACCCATCGTTTTGAACTTTTAGGAGGTTATAATTATGTGGGTGATACAGAGAAAATTCTTTTGGGTCTTGGTTTTAAAAGAGAAGTTTTTGACAATCAAACTGAAACATTTTCGGGGGGTTGGAGAATGCGTATTGAATTAGCCAAATTATTGTTGCAGTCTAATGACGTTTTGTTGCTAGATGAGCCTACCAACCACTTGGATATTGAAAGTATCATTTGGTTAGAAAGTTTTTTGCGTAATTATCCTGGAGTTGTAGTTATTGTTTCGCACGATAAAATGTTTTTGGATAATGTGACTAACAGAACCATTGAAATATCTCTAGGGAAAGCATATGATTTTAATAAGCCTTATTCTCAATACCTAGAATTACGTCATGAGATTAGAGAGAAACAATTGGCTACTCAAAAGAATCAAGCCAAAAAGATTGAAGAAACGGAAAAACTAATCGAAAAATTTCGTGCAAAAGCTTCAAAAGCTTCAATGGCACAATCTTTAATCAAGAAGTTAGATAAAGTAGAACGTATTGAAGTAGATGAAGATGATAACTCGGTAATGAATATTTCTTTTCCAGTTTCTAAAGAGCCTGGTAGAGTAGTGGTAGAGGCTGAAAATGTTACTAAAAGCTATGGAGATAAAGTTATCTTAAAAGATATCAATTTATTGGTAGAACGCGGAAGTAAAATTGCATTTGTTGGCCAAAATGGTCAAGGAAAATCAACTTTTATTAAAGCAATAGTTGATGAATTCGAATATCAAGGGACTATTAAATTAGGGCATAATGTGCAGTTGGGCTATTTTGCCCAAAATCAAGCCGAATATTTAGATGGTGAAATTACATTATTGCAAACTATGGAAGATGCAGCTACAGATACTAATCGTATGAAAGTGCGTGATATGCTGGGGTCTTTCTTGTTTCGAGGTGATGATGTAGAGAAAAAGGTAAAAGTGCTTTCTGGAGGAGAAAGAAATCGTTTAGCACTTTGTAAATTATTGCTACAGCCCATAAATGTTTTGTTAATGGATGAGCCTACTAATCACTTGGATATTAAATCTAAGAATGTTTTGAAAGCTGCTTTGCAAAAATTTGAAGGAACATTGCTTTTGGTTTCGCATGATAGAGATTTCTTGCAAGGGATGTCTAATATAGTTTATGAGTTTAAGGATCAAAAAATAAAAGAATACTTAGGCGATATCAATTATTTCTTAGAGCAACGCAATTTGGAAAATATGCGTGAAGTCGAGAAAAAAGATGCAGTTAAGAGTGCTGCACCAAAAGAAAGTAATAAAGCTTCCTATGAAGAACAGAAAAAAGGAAAAGCTCTACAAAATAGGCTGAGTAAAGTTGAGAGTCAAATTAAACAATTAGAAAAGGATATTCAACAAGATGATAAAATGTTAGCTTCAAATTATGATAAACATATCGAGGATGCTAAATTTTTCATCGCCTATAATAAGAAAAAGGAAGAATTAGACCAACTCCTTTTGGACTGGGAAATTGTTCAGGAAGAAATAGATAATTTGCAATAATCAGTTTGCAGCGTATAAATTTCAGTATTTATAAGAAAGAGTGATTGTCAAATGATAATTGCTCTTTTTTGCTTGTATAGGTTAATATAATGCTTCTAGAATGGTTTGAATTACTCTTTAAATGGATTTCTTTCCTTCCAATCTACTGTGGGTTCCAAGTAAGGGAAAATTCTATAAACTTGTTTGTTTATATAGGGGTTGCTATGTTCCATAAAACCAAACATTTCAACTGGTTTAGCGCCTACTGAGCTTTTGATTTCTAAGGCAGTTCTGGAAAAGATGATTTCTTTAAACTCTTTTTTGATCGAATAGGCAATCATATCATAAAGCATATTTAGATAAAGCATCTTTTCTCGCTGTATGCTGTCATCATAACCCAAGAAATAGGTATCCATTGATTTTCCGTTTTTGATCAAAGTGTTGAATCCGATTAATTTGGTGTCTAAGAAGTAACCATAGAACAGAAAATTGTCTTTTAAGGTTTCTTTGCAAACCCGAAAATGGTTTTTGGCTAAGAAGAATGTGTTGAAAGGGGCATTTCTGGCAACATGGGCATATAGGTCATAGATAGTTTCTTCGTATGCAATTATTTCTTCTAAATGCAATTTTCTTTTTTCTATACCGATTGCTTTTTTTCTGGCTCTCTTATACTGGTCCCTGTATTTCTTAGATAAAGAATCTATGTAATCTTGTTCTGTTTTCCAGTGGGCTGGAATACTAAAAGTCATATTGGGTTGAATGCAATACTTATAATTAGTCTTAAATTCATCTATTTTAAAGTTGTTTAGAGAACCGTGATGAAAATCTTTAAAAGTGGTAATATGTACTTTTTTACCGATGGATTTAAATTTATATTTTAGGTTTTCGGCTACTTTCTTTAATGTTCTTATTGCTTTAACAGGATCTGCTTTTTCTGAAAGGACATATGCGTTTTGACCAGTGAGCATATTGTTACCAATGAGTAAAACATGAGAGGAGAATTTTTTTAAAATTAATTTTCGAATATGCGCTTTAATACATTGATCTCTATCTCCAAAAGATTCTAATTTGTTTAAATCCAAAAATTGAGAAACTGCAATACCAACTAAATCTTGTTTTTCAAAAAGCCCAATAAAATGACAAGTCATGTTAAGAGGGGCAGATTTTTCTAAAATTTCGAGATATTCTTTGGATAAAAAAATATTTTTACTGCCTAAATCATTCCAGTTTTGAGGAAGTTGATCTGTATGATTGTAGATTTCGTATGAATAAGTTGTTTCCAATTTGGGCTTTTATGTTTCATCAAAAATAACTAATAAAGTTAATTTTTCATTGAATAGTTTAAAATTATCTAACTTTATAGAAAAAGATAAAATTATGACAACCTATAACGAAAATTCAGCAGCAGCATTATTGCAAAATTTGAAAGATTGGCAGTATAAAGAAGATGGAATAGAAAAGGGTTTTAAATTTAAAGATTTTACAGAAGCCCTTGGTTTTATTGTTAAAGTAGGAGTGTTGGCAGAAAAAATGAATCACCATCCTGAATTATTCAACGTGTATAATAAAGTGAATATTAGGTTGACCACACATGACTCAGGAGGAGTGACCGATAAAGATTTTGAATTGGCACAAAAAATTGAAAATGTATTATAAAAAAGCCTTGTTTCTGTACTCAATGAAACAAGGCTTTTTTTGGTGTTATGGTTTTGTCCTAAAGCCAACCACAAATTATTGATCCTATTATGGCTAAAGTGATTATCCAATACCCAGAATGAATAAAAATATATTTCCATGATTTTCTTTCGAATAATCCATTTATGGCAATAATTGGGAATGCAAAGAATATACCGGAAAGTAATCCGTGCAAAGCACCGTGTTTGTAAGTTCTAAAAGCTGTTCCGTAGTCATTCATAAATGCTTTGAAGGAAGGAAGAGCTTCATTTATTTTTGGATAGCCACCAATCATACTTACAGCGCCTGATTGATGAATTGATAAGGCCATTTCTACCGTTACAATAAAAAGTGAGAAGATGTAGGTCAAGCCAAATATCTTAGCCATGTTACCTTTTGAAAGTTCTTCTTCAGTGAGTCCCGCTTCTTTCATCCAAGCAGTTCCAAAAACTTTTGGATGATACCAAATAAATCCTACTACTAATGTGCTTAAAGCAGCTACAAAAATTGCAATCCAATTCATTTCCATAATTAAGGTTTTTAGGTTATAGTATCAAATATAGTTATTTTTTTACACAAAGAATTGTAAGGGGTATGTTATTTTGTGTAGGAAATGTTGAATTAATTAAAAAATAAGGTGTAAATTAGCGGTAATTATGGTATTATGGCGATTTTGGCACAGCTTTTGTTTTTGTTTAATTAAAAAACATAAATCATGAAAAACATTATCACATTATTTCTAACCGTTATTTTTTCGATTTCATCATTGGCTAGTATTCCCGATCAGGAAAAGAAGATTTTGTTAAAATTATATAATGACACAAATGGAAGTCATTGGAATGTAAAATGGGATTTGAATGCACCAATATCTACTTGGTATGGAGTGAAAATTCAAAATGATAAAGTAGTTGCAATTAATCTATTAAATAATAACTTAGTAGGAAAGTTGCCTGTAGAGATTACCAAATTAGAAAATTTAGAGGGATTAAATTTATTTAAAAATCAGCTATCCGGACAAATACCTGAAAATATAGGAGATCTAAAAAATCTGAAAGAACTGAATCTTTCGTTTAACAAGTTAACAGGAGCTATACCTAATTCTATTTGTAAATTAACGCATTTGACCAAACTAATGCTTTTTATGAATGACCTATCTGGGGAATTACCAAGTGATATTGGTAATCTGAAAGAATTAGAGATAATATCATTATTCAATAATAATTTATCGGGACAATTACCAGTTTCATTGTATGAATTAAAAAAACTAAAAGACTTGGTATTAAGCAGTAATAAATTCTCAGGTCAAATTAGTTGGAGCGTTGCGGATATGGAGTCATTAGAAAATCTAAGCTTATTCGATAATAAATTAGAAGGTCAGATTCCTATGAATATGACTAAGATGAAAAATTTAGTAAGCATGAATGTTTCCTATAACTCATTTACAGGTTTGGTTCCTAGAGAAATAGCCGCTCTAGATGACTTTAACCTTACCATGCTTAATCAGAATGGAGTCGCTTTTCAGATGGAAGTTGCTAAAGAAAAAAAGGGTGTATTAGCAGCTGATGAATAATAAAGCGATTTAGTTTAAAAGCCCGGAAATGGCTTGAATTAAATGAAATAGACAAATAGTATTATGTCAATAAGCATAATGCTAAAATACAAAGGTTGATGTTATAATTGCTATAAAAATTTGATTATGTAGAATGTTATTTTGGTTAGTAATATTTCTATTTTTATTTGATTGTTTGTAAAATGCAATAGTTCATTTGTGGATTATTGCATTTTTTTTATGTCAAATTATTAAATGTAGATAATTTAATTTATATTTTTCATTATTTGTTAATTGGTTTTAGTGTGTTGATTTTCATATAATTGTATTTTAGTTGTCTATTTAAAAGCTTGCTTTTAAATCTTATGATTTCACTATTGCCAAAATTTTTTAGTAAATAGATATTATTTTTTTTGGTGGTTAATAATTTTAACTTACTTTTGTCTATAGAAATAGTAGAGTTTAAAAATAACCACTAAAACTAAAGTTTTGAAGACAATCAAAAACACTTCTTTTTTGATCAAGCAAGGATCTTTATCATTCGACACTCTTAGTCGAATGTGTTGTTGCTGTTAGTACCTTCAATTTTATACCATCTTACATTTTCTAATGATCAATTTTTAAAATAATTTATTGTAATCAATAATAAATTGTTTTGACGGTTAGGATGTGCTTATCTCAAAAATAATATTCAAATTAAATAAGTAATAATCAAAAAAGATAAAATGAAAAAACGAATGTGTTGTAGATAAAAAAAAACCATTTCTGCGGGAACAGAAATGGCAGGCTTAAAAAATTTAATCGCTAAACTAAACGGAAGAGAAAATTGATAGAATCAGTTTTCAGAATCCTTATTTATTAAACCAAAACAAAGTAATGAAAAAAAAGTTATATTATCTTTCATGGCTTAGCATTTTTCTGGTTTCATTTGGAATCAATGCACAAAATACTCAGCCACTTATTCAGTCTAAACTCGATGGAACTGTAATTAATAAAATCACAAATCAGCCAGTTTCAGGAGCTTCTGTAAATATTAAAGGGACTACGCACGGAGTAATAACAGATACAGAAGGTAAATTTTATTTTCAAACAGGTCAAAAATTTCCATATACATTAATCGTAACTTATATAGGGTATAAAAAAACTGAAGTAATAGTTGATGGAAATCCAGTTATCATCAATTTGGAGGAAGACCTTCAAGAATTAAATGAGTTGGTAGTTGTAGGGTACGGAGCCCAAAAGAAAAAAGATATCACAGGAGCAATAGCCTCGGTTCCAAAAGCAAATCTTAATCAAGTTACCTCTTCGGCAGATAATTTATTGAGAGGAGCTGTACCAGGAGTAGTGGTTACCCAAAGTTCAGGACGACCGGGAGCTTCTTCGAGTGTTCGCATTAGAGGAGGAAATTCAATTACAGCAGGAAATGAACCGCTTTATGTTGTAGACGGGGTATTGATTTACAATGATAACAATAATGGTACGGCAGGAGTGGCTTTAGCAGGAGCAGGAGTCAATGTATTATCAACTATTAATCCAGGTGATATTGAATCTATTGAAGTATTAAAAGATGCATCTGCAACAGCAATTTATGGATCGCGTGGTGCCAATGGGGTTGTTCTTATTACTACCAAAAAAGGAACCAAAGGGCAAGATATCATTTCATATCAAGGTTATTTTGGTGTACAATCAGTATCCAAAAAACTGAATGTACTAGGTGCTTCACAATGGGCAAGCTTGCGTAATGATGTTCAGGCAAGTATAGGACAAGCGCCTTCATTTACAGCTGAACAAATTGAAGCATTTAAAACATCGGGAAGCTATGACTGGCAGTCAGAAGTTTTTAGAATTGCACCCGTTCAAAATCATCAATTAACATTTTCAGGTGGAGATGACCGTTCCCGATATGCTGTTTCAGGAAGTTATTTCGATCAGGAAGGAGTTGTAATTGGAACAGATTTCAAACGAATTTCTCTTCGTGCCAATTACGAGAGGAATTATTCTCAAAAATTTAAGTTTGGAGTAAACACTAATTTTACCAATTCGATATCGAATGGGGTTGGAGCCAATAGTTCAGGTAGAGAACCTAGCCCGTTAGTTAGTGCATTGTTGATAGCTCCTGTAGTTCCTATTAGAAATCCTGATGGGAGTTATAATGTGACGCAGAATCCTTATGCGACTTCCGTAAATGGTTATATTCCAAATCCAATTAATGATTTAGAGAATACTACCAATGAGAACAAAATCAACAGAATTCTGACTAGCTTATTTGGGGAGTATAAAATCAACAAAGAAATTACAGCTAAAGTATCCGTTAGCGGTGATGTAATTAATACAAAGCAGAATTATTATGCTCCATCCAATACTACCAATGGAGCAGCGAATAAAGGATTGGCTTCTGTTGGTAATAGATTAGTGAGTTCAGTATTGAACGAAAACACTTTGAATTACAATACTCATTTTGGGAAGGACCACAAGTTTTCGGCTTTGTTGGGTTATACGCTGCAATATACCAATGGAGAAGTAGTTACAGCAGGAGCCAATAAATTTGTAAATGATGCTAACACCTATAATGCTTTACAAGACGGAACGGCTGCCAAGCCATCTAGTGATGCATTCGAAAGTGTATTGAAATCGTGGTTGTCAAGAGCAAATTATTCTTATAAAGGCCGATATAATTTTACTGCATCACTGCGTGCTGATGGATCATCAAGATTTGGATCGGAATCACTTTGGGGTTATTTCCCATCAGCAGGATTTTCCTGGAACATTACCGAAGAAGATTTTGCCAAAGATCTTGAAGGAGTAACCGAAGCTAAACTTAGATTAAGCGCTGGGACAACCGGAAATCAGGAAATTGGAAATTATCTTTCATTGGCTTCAATTGGTTCTGTCAATTATTCTTTTGGTGGTACGATTCAAACAGGATTGGCACCAACTCGTTTGGCAAATCCAGATTTAAGATGGGAAAAAACGACGCAATATAATATTGGTTTGGATTTATCACTTTTGGACAGAAAAATCAATTTTGTTTTCGATGCGTATTATAAAAAAACAAATGATTTGCTTATTAATGTTCCTATTCCGCTTACTTCAGGATATTCTACAGTTCTTCAAAATATTGGAGGGGTTGAAAATAAGGGGATCGAAATTGGTTTGATTACAGAAAACATAAAAACAGAAAATTTTTCATGGAATTCAAATCTGGTCTTTTCTGCCAATAAAAATGAAGTGGTAGAAATTGGAAATGGAGTTGACCAATTCTTTCCAGTAGTTCCAAATGGTTCTTTGTTGCAACAACAACCCGTAACGGTAAAAGTGGGTTCACCTCTAGGAACTTTTTGGGGATACAAGACGAATGGTATTTTTCAAACACAGGAAGAAATCAATACACAACCCAAAATAAACAGTCTTGCTAATACCAAAGTGGGAGATAGAAAATATGTTGATACTAATGGTGATGGAATAATTTCGGCAGCAGACAAAGGGGATCTTGGAAGTTCACAGCCAAAATTTGTTGGTAGTTTCAGTAATACACTTTCTTATAATGATTTTGATTTACAATTTTCATTTCAGGGAGCTTATGGAGGCAAAGTATTTAATGCTTTAAACCAGCAATTAGAAATCTCTACTCTCGGGACAAATGCCTCGGCAGTTCTAGAAGATCGTTGGACTCCCACTAATCCAAGTAATGAAATTCCTAGAGCATCAAGTTCTCCTCTGGGAATTGTATCAGAACGATATGTAGAAGATGCTTCTTTCTTGAGATTAAAACTCATCACTTTTGGATACACATTCCCTAAAAGTCTTTCTTCAAAAATTGGAACAAAGAGTGTAAAATTATATGTGTCAGCCGAAAACCTAATCACTTGGACGAAATACACGGGCTATGATCCAGAGGTGAGTTCTTATGAACAAAACAATTTATATCCCGGAATTGATTTTGGTGCTTATCCAAATTCTAAAACATTCATCACGGGAGTGAACGTAACTTTTTAAGTAAAATAAAAAAATAAAAGATGAAATGAGCATGGACGCAAATGGGTTATAAATGCCAATGTCGATATGCGAATTACATATAACTTTTACATATATGAAAAAGATAATAACATACCTATTAAGTGCCACTATATTAGTATCGTGCACCGAGCTGGAGGTAACGCCAACCTCCTTTATAACCGAAGAGAATTTCTTCAAAACTCAGGATGATGCCGTGGCGAGTGTAACAGCAGTTTATGCCTCTTTGAGTCTAGATCCGGGAGAACAGAGTCTATTTGGGAGAAATCTTTATTTCTTGACAGATATGGCTTCTGATTATGCTGCGGCAGGAGTTTCGGCTACGAATCCGCAAGTGAGGGCTTTAAGTAGTTTGACCCATGATGCCACTACGGATCGTGTTCAAGTGGCTTGGCGCCAAATTTATAATGGAATAAACAGAGCTAATGTAGCGATTGACAATATTCCTAAAACTTCAGGTTCTGATGTTGTAAAAACCAGATTGATTAATGAAGCCAAATTCATCAGAGCATTATTATACTTTCAGGCAGTTCGCCTTTGGGGAGGAGTTCCAATTACTTTACATGAGCCAACCTCCATTCAATTGGAGAGTTTAAAATCAAAAAGAGCAACTGTAAATGAGGTATATGCTCAAATTATTTCGGATTTAACAGCAGCAGAAAGTTTACCGACAATTTATCCTGCCAATGAAGCCGGACGAGCAACTTCGGGTGCAGCAAAAGCGATTTTGACCAAAGTGTATTTGACTAGGAAGGATTGGCCAAATGCAATTCTTAAAGCCAAGGAAGTGATTAATGGTGGATACGGATATGCACTTTTTGAAAATTTTGCTGACATATTTAATAAAACAAAAAAGAACGGAAAAGAGCACATTTTTTCAGTTCAGTTCGAGCCTAATCAAGCAGGAAATGGTTCCAGCGGAAGCACTTTTCAGGCAACTTCTTTCACCGGATTTACAGCGACAGAACCCGCAGATATCATTTCGGATGTAGCCTTGTTTTATGATATTTATGCAGCAGGAGATACCCGAAGAGATGTGAGTTATAAAAAGCAATTATTGAATCCGGCTACCGGAACGCTTTATACATTTCCGAAACCCATTTTTAGTAAATATTTAGACCTTACCAATTTAGCAACGCCAGGAAATGTAGCTATTAATTTTCCACTCATTCGCTATGCCGATATCCTTTTGTCTTTTGCGGAAGCGACCAATGAACAAAGCGGACCAACAGCAGAAGCTCTAGAAGCTGTGAATCAGGTAAGAAGAAGAGCATTTGGAAAACCAATCTTTACTCCGGATGCTACGGTGGATTTGATAGGACTTACAAATGTTCAGCTAAGAGCGGCAATCCGAGAAGAACGCAAAAAAGAATTTGTTCAGGAAGGACAACGTTGGTTTGATTTGGTTCGTTGGGGAACACTGGTTAGCGAAGTAAAAAAAGTAACTGCTAAAAACTCAGTTTCGGAAAGAAACAATTTGTACCCAATACCTCAAAGTGAGCGAAATATTGACCCTGTAGGGTTGCCACAAAATACAGGTTATTAATCTATTAAACTATAAAAAAATGAAAAATTTTAAACTCAATTGGAAAATCAAGAGCCCTCAAAATGGGCTATTAGTTATTGCTTTGTTTGTCGCACAATTTGGCTTTGCCCAAAATAAACCAGATGCGAACTATAAAGGCGTTATCGGTAAAACATTGGCTGACTCCAAGGAATATTGGCCAGAACCTGTAAGAGCACCTGCGGGTGCACCCAATATAGTTTGGATTTTACTGGATGATGTAGGATTTGGAGCCTCCAGTGCTTTTGGAGGTTTAATACAAACGCCAACTTTTGATGCGTTGGCCAATAATGGATTGCGTTATACCAATTTTCACACCACAGCAATTTGCGCCCCAACTCGTGCAGCATTATTAACGGGTAGAAATTCAGGAAAAGCTCATGTTAGCGGCTTCTCACACACCGTTCTTTCGGCTGGTTTTCCGGGTTGGGACGGAAGAATCCCATCAGATAAAGGAACGGTTGCTGAAATATTAAGAGAGAATGGGTATAACACTTTTGCAGTGGGTAAATATGGGGTAACTCCAGATGAGGATGCTACTGATGCAGGTCCTTTTGACCGCTGGCCTACAGGGAAAGGATTCGATCATTTCTTTGGATTCTTAGGATCGCAGACAGATCAGTATAAACCTGATTTGGTAGAAGATCAGGCACATGTAAAACCAGACGGAAGACATTTGACTGATCAAATTACCGATAAAGCTATTGGCTATATTCAAAGACAACAAAAAGCAGCACCGGGAAAACCATTCTTTCTGTACTACGCACCAGGAGCAGTTCATGCACCACATCAGGTAGAAGCTTCTTGGAGTGATGCTTATAAAGGGAAATTTGACGAAGGTTGGGATGTATATCGCGAAAAAGTATTGGCAAATCAAAAGAAATTAGGAGTAATCCCTACCAATGCCGTATTGCCGGAACGTAATGCACTTATTACCGAGTGGAAAAAACTAACTCCAGACCAAAAGAAAGTGTATACAAGATTCATGGAAGTGTATGCGGGATATCTTACCTATACTGATCACGAAATTGGTAGAGTGGTGAATTACTTGAAAGAAAGCAATCAATTGGATAATACTCTGATTTTTGTAGCTATCGGTGATAATGGAGCCAGTAAAGAAGGTACTTTGCAGGGAACAATAAGCCAAAACCTTTTTGCTAAAGGGGTGTCCGATGAACAAAATCTTCAGGATAATTTGAATAATATAGGAGAAATAGGTACTGCAAAAGGCTTGAATACCAACTATCCATTAGGTTGGGCACAAGCTACCAATACCCCTTTTAAAAATTGGAAACAAGATGCACATTCAGAAGGAGGAACGCGCAATCCGTTGATTGTTTTTTATCCAAAAGGGATTAAGGAAAAAGGAGGAATCAGAAACCAATATAGCCACGTAACGGATATACTTCCTACTACATTGGATATTGCCGGAATCAAAGCACCAGAAACGATTAGGGAAATCAAGCAAGATAAAATTCAAGGTTCATCTCTATATGCTTCGTTGAATGATGCTAAAGCCGAATCGTTACACAAAGTGCAGTATTACTATATTTTCGGAAACAGAGCTATTTACAAAGAGGGTTGGAAAGCAGCTGCAGCACACCTTCCGGATTCATTTGCATTAAAAAGTTCAATAGGTAAAGGTGAAGCTCCAAAACCAACCAATTTTGATACCGATGTTTGGGAGTTGTACAATTTAAACGAAGATTTAAACGAACGCGTAAACTTGGCTCAAAAATATCCTGAAAAATTGGCTGAGCTTAAAAAATTGTTTGATGAGCAAGCCAAAGAAAATAATTTGTATCCGTTGATTGATTGGCAAGATGTATTGGGTAGAAAAATACATAATGCTAGTGGAGACAAAAATCAAAATCTTCAGGAATTGATTCATAAAGGAGCACAATCCGGAAGCAGTAATTAAGAGTTTGGAGACCTAACAGGTTTTTAAAACCTGTTAGGTCTAATCAGGAGTATAGCTTTAATTGTTATGCACTAATCATAAATCATTAAAAAAATGAAACGAGTAGATTATCAAACAATAGGAAAGAAGATTATCGTCGGGGTGATTGTCTTTATAGTGCCACTAGCCATTTTGGCTGGCGGTTTAGCATTAGTAAATTATATTTTAAAATAAGAAATCATGGCAATAGATCAAAATTTAAAAAGAAAACTAACAAGAGACTTAAGCATTAGTCTTTTGATTTACACCTTGCCGGTATTGGCAATCTATCTTTATTTTAAGTTAAGCAATGGTATCGTAACAGAATCACAGCTTACATTACCATCATTTTTAGAATTTGTAAAACCTGCATTCCAAAATATTCGAACATGGGGTTTGATTGCTTTTATGCTCGTTTTAGGAGTCATAGAATTTGCAGCAGGTTTGTATGATGACCAATGGACAGGAACGGAACGCAAAATTGATATCATTTGTTTTTTAGCTCCAAAGTTGCTTTTACCGCCCGTAATTGCTTTTTTTAGCTTGACAGTTTTACCTTTTTTAATTCCAAATCTTGAAAATACACTTTCATGGGTTCCGTTTTGGGGAGGATTTTTTCTGATTGCGGTTGCAGATGATTTAACGCAATATTGGTACCATCGTTTGCATCATCAAGTACCGTTTTTATGGCGTTTTCATAGAACACATCATTCGGCTCCGTATATGGGAATGGCGATGGCTTCAAGACAAAATTTTATTTATACCGTGTTTTTCTCCCAAATTTATTTGACGGCTACATTGACTTACTTAGGCTTAGGATTGCCAGCTTTGTTTGTTACCGTTATAAAAAGTTTTATCACCTTGGGAGCACATTCCAGTATAGCTTGGGACAAACCGTTTTATAAATACAAAGCATTACACCCGATAGCATGGGTTTTGGAACGTTTGATTTCGACTCCAGCAACGCATCATGCGCATCATGCTGATACAAGCGGTGACGGAGTAGGTCATTTTAAGGGAAACTTTGGGAATATGTTTTTCCTGTGGGATGTGATTTTTGGAACGGGTTTAATCACTCGAAAATTCCCTGAATCATACGGTACGAAATCATATAAAAGCGAAGAATGGTATGCACAATTTCTTTGGCCTATATTCAAGTCTAAAAAAGAGGGAAGTCCATTAGTAGAGGGTGTACTTGCGTTGCCAATTTCTCAAAAAAGAGATATTGTTCCAACGAATCAAAGTTATTATGAACCATTACAATCTTAAAGTATTATGAAAAATAGAACATTAAAAAAAAGTATTACAGCAGTAGTCTTGCTGTTAGGAATTGTTGGTTTGGCTCAAAATCAACAAATAACATTGCCTTTGGATTCTTTTTACACGAAAATTAAGAGTGAAAAAAATCCACAGCTAATAGACGCTCGAAGTCCCGAAGAGTTTGCGTTAAACCATATTGATGGTGCGGTTAATTTTAATCTGCAAACGGAAAATTATGCAAAATATGTAGCTTCATTAGATAAATCAAAACCAGTATTTATTTATTCAATCAACATAGGAAGAAGTGGGGCATTGGCAAAAGAGTTATTAAAAAATGGTTTCTCGGAAGTGCATGATTTAGAAGGAGGAATAGCCAATTGGATTGGAGGAGGAAAGCCCTTTTATTCTAATTCAAAAAGTAAACTGTCATTAGCAGATTATAAAAAAATCATTGCAGAGAACGATTTCGTTTTGGTCGATATTGGTTCGCAATATTGTGGTGCCTGCAAAAAAGTGAAACCTGTTTTAGAAAACATCAAAGCTCAGTATGGATCACATCTAAAAATTATAGAAATAGATTTAGAAGATAATCCGCAAGTTATAGCTGATTTAAAAACGGTAAACGTATTCCCGTATTTGATCTTATACAGAAAGGGGAGAATTGCTTTCAAGAAAGAAGGTTTGGGGGATTTAAAAAATGATGTTGATGTGGCTTTGGTACAAAATAATTAAATAAAACAGTCATCAATAGTCTCAATAGCTATTTGTAAAGAATATTGTAATTCTAACCATTTTATGATAGTTAAGTATGATAGACTTTCAATTTTCCTTGTAATGTAATAGTAATGTAATAGTAATGTAATAGTAATGTAATAGTAATGTAATAATATTTTAGCTATTGGGACGATGGATGATGACGAATGGGAAGTAAGAAAATAACTCAGGAAGGAGAAAAAAAATCTGAGGTTGTAAGAGGTAATTAATTGGGCTTGTAAGAATGAATAGAGTTAGTTTGTTGATTAACAAGGTTTAGTTTTTTTTGATAGTTGGGCCCCGTAATTTAGATTTTAAATTATGGGGCTTTTTTTGTAAGATATGTAGTTGTTAAAATAATTATTATGTTAATTTATCGATTTTATCTTGTTTGTTAGCGGAGTTTTTAAGTACTTTTGGGCAATAAATTCTAAACAAAGTAAATGAATAAAAAAATTACTCTAATTCTTACTATATTATTTTCACTTTCTGTTTCCGCTAACGTGTCCCAACCGGAAAAAGAAGTTTTGATGAAATTGTACCAAACAACTAATGGTGCTAAATGGATCAAAAAATGGGATATGTCATTACCAATAACTAAATGGTATGGCGTGAAAGTGGTTGATGACAAAGTAATTTCTATAAATTTAAAAAATAATAATCTAACGGGACGTATTCCTGTTGAGATTACTACATTGTTAAATTTACAAGAATTAAATTTGAGTGATAACTTATTAAATGGTGAAATACCTGCTAATATAGGGAATTTGCAATCTTTACTTATTCTAGATCTTTCGTCAAATAAATTGACTGGGAATATACCAGCTTCAGTTTGTAAGATTAAAAGTTTAAAATCTATGCTTTTGGATAGAAATATATTATCTGGTGAGTTGCCTCAGCAATTGGGTAATCTTTCGAGCTTAGAAATGTTGTCTTTGTATGAAAACTCATTTTTTGGACCACTACCAGATTCTATATATGGACTTAAATCATTGAAATCGATGATTTTATATAGTAATAAATTTACTGGAATATTAAGTTCAGCTATAGTAAATTTAAATAGTTTAGAGAATATAAATTTATTTGATAATGATTTTAAAGGTAAAGTGCCTTTGGAATTAGAAAAATTACCAAATTTAAAAAAGTTAAATATATCCTATAATTTGTTCACAGGGTTGGTTTCGAATAAGTTGTCATTATTAGACAAATTGAATATGACCATGAGAAATGAAATGGGAAATGTAGTTTCTTTATCCGTTATAAAAGGATAGTAGAAAAATAAAGTTTATAAAACGATTGTTGTTTTATATAAAAGAGAGTTGTTTGTTTTATACATTTAGTTAGAATACCCTGTAACTTCATACATTACAGGGTTTTTCGTTTTTATTGGGTGCGGTTTAGTTGTTCTTTTTCTGAAAGAGTAAAGCAAAGGATTGATCAGGGGATTTAGAATCGGTTGCTTTTTTGGAATTGTGTAAGCCAAAAAGCGGTCGGATCAAGAACCATCTTCTAATTAAGAATTCATAAATTACCCATGATAGTAAAAACGTCCCTGCACACATAATAGAATATTTGTAGAAAGAATTCCACTGTAAATTCATTAAGTAATACCCTAAAATAACAGTTATCGTTTGGTGCAGTATGTAAAAAGGATATACAGCCTCATTACAGTAGGATAATGTTTTGCTTGGTTTGTTGAGGTATCTGGAGGCATAACCAAAAAGGGTTAGAATCCATGACCAAAAAGAGAAGACTTTAATTAGCGCTTCGGTAAAATGTCTAGTGTAACTATCCTCAAAAGCAGTAATGATAGACATAAGCAACGTAAAGCCAATAATACCATATATTAGATACGTTTTTCGGTTATTTTCTACAGTTTTCCAGAACGTTTCCTTTACGGAGATTAACAAAAATCCAAAAAAGAACAAAGTGATACTGTTGATGATAACAAACCAATCACCGACTAAAGCATGAGTTTCTTTAAAAAAAGGCTCTATGAAAGATTCAATCAGATATAATGGTACTATGAACCAGTACAATCCCCATCTTGTGCTGCTTATTTTAGCAGTTGTTCTTAGGATAGCATTGTTTGGGTTGTTTCTCAAAAATACAAACACAGGAATAAGTACCAATGAGAACAAAAGTAAGTAGGGGATAAACCATAAATGATGCCAACTTAAATTTCCTTCAGGATATTTACCAATAAAGGCTTGTGCAGGCCAGAAGTCGAGATAGCTACTTTTGATCATTCCTTTTGAAAATTTTTCAAGATATACTTGTGGAGGAACGATGACCAACATTCCAAAAATTAGGGGAAGCAGTAATTTTTTGGTTCTTTCGAAAGCAAATTGAACAGCAGTTCTTTTTGAAAGAGCATAGGATGTTCCCATTCCGGAAATGACGAAAAGAATAGGCAATCGCCATTGGTTTAAAAATAACATGGGATATTTAATCCACTCATAAGTAATGTTGTTCTTGATGTGCCACTCCCAATCCGGAGCTACAAAAAACATTCCCACATGATAAAAAATGAGTAATCCAAATACTATTACTCTGAGCCAGTCTAAATCATATCTACGCATAGTTCTAAATTTTTTTTGCAAATGTGTGAGCAAAAAATTAGTGCTGCAAATACTTGTTCTAGAAGACAAGATTATGTGACGAAAGGCATTGTTTTGGGGCAGTTAGCAACACTCTGGGATAAACAACAAGGTGTTTTTATCGTGATGCAGCTGCTAAATCGAATGATTGAATGAAGCTTCTGGAAACAGGAACCGTATCCGGACAGTCTTTTAATTGTACTTTATATCCCTGTGCATTTCCGGTAACTTCTTCTATGTAATTCAGATTTAATAAAACCGATCGGTGGGTTTTTATGATAAAAGGAAAAGTACTCAGTTGCATTTCTAGATTTTTGATAGGAATACGTTTGATGAGTTTATGTACTTTCTCTTCTTTTTTTAGGAATATTTCAGCGTAGTTCCCTTCAGCTTTGGCATAAATAAAACTATCGCTTTCGAAAACAAACTTTTCTGATTTTACTTCCGTTTCAATAGTAACAGCTGTATTGTTTTGAGGTTTCTTAGCATCGGTTAAGGTCAAAGAAATATGATCAGCTTTTTGTCTGTTTTTTAGTTGTTGTTGGTTTAAATTGATGGAAATAATGATTGGTCCAAGAAAAACACCGGCAATAAATGAGTTAGAAATTTCTTCAGAAAAATACCGCCATGACCAATTCATGGGATTGTCATAAATGATATCACGAATCAAAAATTGGGTTATTCCGGTAAAAAGAACCAAAAAGAAAACAAGAATACATTCATTTTTAATTTTCCAGTCTTCAGTCGTTTTTGGAAACAGTTTACAAATTCCCGCAATAATCAGTAATATAAAAATAGGAGAGGAGGAATGGATGAAGCATATCCAAAAAAAAGGCATTTTTTGTTCTTGGGGATTGACATCAAAAGGTTGGAGCATGTAATTGAAAAATAGAGAAATCAAAAACAATATACTTATTATTTGAAGTAGTTTTTTACCTTCATAATAAAACGGATAGGGCTGTTTCAAAAAGGGAATGGGAGATGTCTTGTGGTTCATTTCTTTGGATTAGTCTTAATTTTGTACAATGTCCTCGCTCTTGGTTTGGTTGCTATGTATTTCTTTGTTAAACGAAAATACAAATTAAAACGATAATTCTACAAAGGGGTTGATCTTGGTAAAGTAATGTTATTGGCTTGCTGTTGGGTTTCTGTTTCTTTCATTATTGTCTAATTTTTTTAAAAAATCATACTTGCTGCGAGAAAATCATCTGTAAAATTAAGTATATCAGGAAAATGTTACATAGCTGGAAACATTCTTCTGAGGCATGATATTTTGTTTTGGCATATTGAAGAATTTATGAAAGTTTTAGAGTCTTAAATGAGTTCGAAACCATTTTATTAATTAGATTTGTTATAAAGGATAATTCAAGGAGAACAGTTGCAATGGTTGCCTTTTATAACTTTAACTATAGAATTCAACTAATATAAAAGTTGAGGCTATAAATTTTAATTTAACCACGTTTTAATATTAAGAAGTATGGTAGTACAATATCAAGGAGAGCAAAACGGAATTCCAACAACATTTACTATAAAAATTAACGGAAACAATTTATCAAAAAGTAGTTCGAATTACCAAATAGATTTATTGATTGGTGATAAACAGTTGCCAACTTTTACAACATTAATTCACCAGAGCTTATCTAATTGTCTAAAAGAAGTTTATTTGTTTAGAAAATACAACAAGATTAAGTTTGATGCTTCTTCAGAAAAGCTAGAGTCAACAGTAATTCCTTATGATTTGGTTTTATACAATCATAACAAGCATGCCTTGTTCATGGCATAAACCAATTTCTTCAATGTATAAAAAAGACTGTTCAGAATTTTTGAGCAGTCTTTTTTTTGAGATTAGTATAAATCTTGTCTAATGAAGGGAGACACTATTTTTATTAAATAGTATAATCATCAGTATAGTTCTCTAACAAGTAGAGTCTTGTAAACTATAACTCCTGATTAATTAAACCCTGATCTCCGAGTTATGTTTCACAGGAAAGTTCACAGAATTAGCAATAAAACACAATTTATTGGCTTCTTTATGCAATTCATTTGCTTTTGCTAACTGCGATTCATCGGTAATGGTTACGATTGGATTTAATGTTACTTCTATAAATTGCCCGGAACCGTCGTTATTTACAACCATAATTCCGGTAGCATTGTCAATATAATCGGTAACTACAATTCCGGCTTTGACACAAACGTGCAAATAAGACATCATATGACAGGCCGAAAGTGAAGCCAGTAATAAATCTTCGGGATTGTGAACCGTCTTGTCACCATGAAAAGTAGGATCAGCTGAACCTAATAAAGTAGTTTTTCCTTCAATTATAATTTCATGGTTTCGATCATAAGCCCGATAACCCGAAGTTCCGGTTCCTTTATTTCCTGTCCACTTTAGAGTCAGTTTATAGTTGTGATTGGGATGCATTTGAAGTTGAATTTAAGCTTTACAAACCTAATTATTTTTAGAGGATTTATCTTTGATATGAATCTAAGATTATTGAAATAGTTCTTTATACTTAATGAGTTTTTGATAAGCATATCCTTTGTCAGGTACTGTTTTATAGAGATTAGATTCAATTAGATTTTTCTTAGATTCTAAATTATAGATTATGAAAGGATGTGATAAAAGTATAATTGAAAATTTGATGTATTTTTTTGCATCCTGTTCTTTTAAAAATGATAGGAAATTAATGAACTCATCAGGTTGTTTTGAGAATCTAAAGATATAAGAATCGATGATGTATTCACTTTTAAACTTAACTTTAGAATTCCTTTTAGCTAAATTTACTATTTCCAAAGGTTTTTCTGATTGATAGTAAAGTGATGCTGTTTTATTATCTACTTTGTTGTTTATAAGAGTGAAATAATCTATAGATTTTAGTAAAGAATCGTATAGCTTTTTTTCGTTTTTCAAAATGTTCTCGAATTTTAAATACTCTTTAGGTAATGTATTGGGTTGAGCTTCAAAAACAGTACTTATGAGTTCTTTTAAAATTGCATATAATAATTCTATATCGCCTTTAGCAATTCTGTGATAGGCGTTTTTTTCTTTTTTTAGTTTAAAGATAGCCTCAAAAATATCCTCAAAGCAACTATAGAAATTAATTAGTCTTTCATTATTTAAATACTCTCCATTTCTTAGCTGATTTCTATTGATGAATTCTTCGGAACAAGGATTGAAAAATAATAGGTTTTTAAAACTTAAATCTACGTCTTCTGTAGAAACATTTTTTGAGTTGTTTAATAAAATGTTTACATAGCAGAAATTCTTTAATCGGTCATTTATGTAAAAGGGTTCATGAAATTTAAAAATTCTTAAAAGTATTTCCATGATATAGAAAATATCTTCAAAAACATTTTTGGTAAAACTTTCGGATTTTAAATTATTATATAAAGTTTCATTTTTTAATGAATATAAAATTTCTTCAAAATCCAGTCTTTTAGAAAGTACACCTAAAGAATAAATACCATTACCATTTTCATAATTTGATAACTTTAATTTTCTATTCTCTAACGTTTCTTTTTTTCCTGAAAATCTCAAAATATTGAAATTCAAAGCTTCATTAATATACATAAATCACTTGCGTTTAATTGATTTGATTTTTTTCCAGTTATCTTTTTTATCTTTTTTGAATTTTGTGATGGATTCGCTGGATGAACACGAACTTCGAATCTATTCCCAGTTGTTTTTACTTATTCCTAGCTAAATAGAATTTCTATAAAATATTTCTGTTTCTTTATTCGGGAAAACTTTTCGATATGGATCTCCAATCTCTATTGGAGACCATATGCCGTATTCCCATTTTATAGTCTTTTTTAGGATCTCCTTTATAAGGTTTTCATTAGCCATATAATCTAACGATTCCTTGTATTCAAAAGTTAATTCCAATGTATGATAATCGTCACAAAGCATTTCGCTTAAATCATCATAACGATCAATTACTGTTATTTTGAAATTCTCAGTTTCAGATTTTGCAACAAATCTCCCTTTTTCATTTTTAAAAGGTAATGGGGTATTAAAGACTTTTTCAATTTTTGAAATTAATTCTTCAAATGAAATGTCTTCTAATAAAACTATGCTTAATTTATTTTTATTCATATCTTTTTTAATGACATTTTAGTCTAATTTGAATATAGTTGCTGGAAATTCTTGTAACAAATAAAGGTATTACTTTATTAACCATATAGTTTTTAGATTCGTAAAAACAAGCTTCTAGGCATTCCTACAATATTTTGTTAGAATATATAATTATGCTTATACTCCAATACATAATATCTTATTTTATTTCCATTCCTTTTGTTCAATCGCAATAATCTCTGGATTTGTTAAATTTACTTTGTATAGCAAACTATTTGAAGAATATGCATAAATCTCATTATTATTAAACTCGATTTTATAGAATGGATTTGAATCTGTGAAAAAAAGAGCCCATAAGAAATTATTAGAACTATCTGTGCAAGCTATAAAACCCTCGTTTCCCATTCCGCCTTCACCATCAAATACAATATACTCGTTATTAATCTCTATTCTATTTGAAAGAACTTCAAAAGTTGTCCAAATGTCAGGATTAAATTTTTCTAAACTCTCTATAGTAGTTTCGCAAAGAGGAAATGAATAATATAAAGGGTTGTTTTTATTAGTCACATTATAACAATTTAATACTATAATTTCACCATTACTTTTTTGCAAAGAATTTATTCCTATTAATTCTTCATTTAACCAGTGCTCTAACATTATTTTATTTTTCATTACACAGTTCTAAAAGGAAAAATCAGTTTTACACATAATTGTATTTAAAACCATCTTCTTACAGGGGAGTTATTGTTGAAAATTTCATATACATATTCATCAACAATATTTTTATCAATTAAATCATTTAAAATTTCTCTAGATATAAACAAATCCTCTGAACAACCTGTGAATTTAGACAAAAGTTTAACACTACTCTCTATAAGTTCTTTTTTTTCTGCATCTAAAAGCTCTTGATCATTAAATATTTTTAAAATAATTTCTTTTAATTTAATTTTTTCAAGTTTGTTTTCTTCGAACGTAGATAATGGATTTGTTTTTATAAAATATGTCCATTCTTTTTTTAAGATTTTCAAATCCTTCAGGTATTTATCCATAATAATATATGTTTATTTACACTCAATAATCTTGTGAGTGTCTTTTGATATTTTTCCCTCTATAAGAACCTCAAAAGTTGTCCAAATGTCAGGATTAAATTTTTATAAACTCTCTATAGTAGTTTTGTAAAGAGGAAATGAATAATATAAAGAGTTATTTTAATTTTTCATTGCGTGGTTCTTAAAAGGAAAAATAATTTAAACTCTTTCCAAACTCATTTATAAATAATTGATCAATGATATTCTTATCTAGATTCGTATCTAATTTTTTCCAAAATTCAATTTTTCCTAGTGTCGAAAACATATTACTGAAATCTTGGAATCCCACTGGTTCAGTGAGTGGATTTTTTTTATACAAATTTTTCATTCTGTTTATACTCGCTAAATCCATTTTGATAACCTCATACAACATTGCATCATGTTTGGTGGGGGGTGCGTTAAACTCATCGTAACCCAATAACTCACTGTTTTCATTTATTATGGGATCATTAATTTCTCCAAAAAGTACTTTTTGAATGATTAATGAAATATAAGTTTTTGAATAATTTAATAATTCATCTTCAATTTCAATTTTTGATTGCTTGTCGAAATTAATATGAGCTCTTAATAATTCAAATTTATCCTTTATGTCATTTTCTTTAAAATTACAATTTGTTATAAATAGATAGAATATAGAGTCTAATAAATCACAATATTCAAAAGTTTCTTCTTCTTTATTTTTAATTATTTTATCGACATATAAACTAAAATACTCTAACGAAATTGTTTTCAAGTTTTGAAATGAATAATCAAGACAAAATTTTAGTTGTATCTCCTTTTTTAGCTTCTCTATAGTATCACTACCTTTTATTTCGTTTTGAAAGGATATCAATGCTTCTCTGTTAGAGTAAAAAAAACGAATATTCTCCATAAATTCAAATGCTACTTTACTACCTTTTAGTAATGATAAAACTAACCTTTAGCATAATCAGGAGTCAGTTCAGGTTTAAACCACCATGAAAAATCACCTATGCAAACCTCATTTAAGACTAATGAATCTGGTAAATGATTTATAGTGTCACCAATTTCATCATAAGGTGAAGGTAATACATAACAAATGCCGTAATCGCCATTTAAAAATAAAGACCCATGAAGAATAGATTGTTTTTCTGTTTTCTTTTTTAATTCTACAACTGTGATGCCCGAATATAAATCATCGTTAAATTTCGTTTCTAAAGAATTCATACAAGTTATATTTAATATAGAACCATCATTTAAGGTGTTAATTTTTACATTACCATTAATGATGTAATTATGAAGTTCATTTTTTTTATTCTCATTATAAATTTTAATTGCAACTGAAACATTTTTTGAATATAATTCAGTCAAATAATTATTAATGTTTGAGCCTATTTCTATACCTATTAAAGATTTTCCAGAAATAACTTTAGCTTTATAATCTATCATGTTTAAAAAAAATACTGTATTTAATTATCTCTAACAATTTTCTCACTCAGTGCAAAAGTTCTATTTTGATGCACTCACGTAATTAAATTCTTAATTGGATCCGATTTATCATAAACCAAATCATCACCATGAGTTATGGGTTTAGTTTTATAGAAAAAACAAAGAAAACATTACCTTATTCTTTTCTATAAAACCTAATGTTTACAACACCTTACGAGATTTCAAAAACTCACCATTTACTTTGATAACATTATCCTATTCAAGTTCTTCATTCAAATAAAATATTTCTTCGTTTAAAAACTTAATAATACTTTTATCTAGATTATGTGTATTTTTAATGAAATTTGTTATTTTATCAATTATAGATTTTATTTCAATTTTATTATTCTGATTGTAAGTATAAATGCTAAAATATAATTTAATAATATTCCTCCTTATTTCAGAATCTATATTATCTAAATCATTATCTATATTTAGATAGTTAAATGTTGATATATTTTCTATAATCAGATACCTCAAAATTAATTGCTCATTAAAAATTATATTGACGCCTTCTGCTAATTGTTTAAATATAAACTTTTCTTTATCATTGAATTCATTTTTAGCTTGATATGAAAAAATAATATTATCTTCAAATAATGATTGATGAATGTTGCCGAAATGTTTATTTGTTTTTAAAAATTCTGAAAATATTAATTCTGTCTTTTCATTTTTATTTTGATGCAATAATTTTAATATTTCAGGTTCTTCTGTTAAAATGTCAGAATCTGAATTATATAGCAATTGAACGTTTATTTTACAAACATATCCGTTTTCATCGACCTCCCAATAGTCTTGTAGTTGGTCTGAGCTAAAAACAGGCACGCCCCATTCTATTTTAAAATACCCACCATTTGCAGTTTTTGTTATATTCTTCATTACTCTATTTTATAAGTATAATTGCGGGTTTGTCAGTAATAGATTCTAAAGTTTCATAAACTCCGTCCATACCAGACTTTCTACAGGAGGACCAATATAGTTGTTTAATAATACTGTATTTATTACCTCCGACAATCTTAGCACTTGGTACAAAATTTCTTCCCTGATACACCCAAGTGATTAAAATCTCAACGGGTTCGGGTTTATCATAAATCAGATTATCGCCGTCAACGATGAGTTTTGGTCTATCCTTTAGGTCATATTTCCATTCGTGAATAAGAACGTTGCCATCCCAAACATAACGATTTATTTTTTTGTTTGTGATCTTATTTTTAATTTGTCGATACGCTTTAGCAGTACAAAGTCTAGAAACCTCTAAAAACTTTGTAATTTTATGATCTAGGTTTTAAAAAATAGTCTTCTATAAATTCCTTTAATTGTTCAAGATTTGTAAAGTCATAAATGGTAATCTCTTCAAGTTCTTGACTGTTGATAAAATCTGAATTGTTTTTATGCTTTGTTTTTCCAATGCTAACTATATATTTAGATGATTCTATCCAACTTATTTCTATTATTTGATTATCTCTCTTTGCAAAAAATAAAAATTCGATTTCATCATATTTTTTATTCGTATTGAATAATCTATTCAAAAGTATTTTCCAGCCCCCACTTATTTTAAGATGCATTAAATCTAAATCGTTTGGATTGATTTTTTTATTTAAAGATTCTAATAATACATCAATATTTGTATTTGATGAAATTTGATTGTAGATTTTAGAATTTTCACTTAGATTCAAACAAAAATTGCTTCTGCTCAGTATAACTTCATTTAGTACATAACCAATTTCATCATTTTCAAATTCTATGTAAAATTCTTTTCCTATTGTTTTGTTAATTGCACTAAATACAATAGTATTATCAAATATAGGAAATGAATTATACGAGTTTATCTCAACTTGCCAACCTTGTTCTAATTGTAAACTAATTAGATAATCTTTAATATTCATTATTTACAGCTTTTTAAATATTTTTTTGCATCTGCCTGGGAAATTGGGTGACTATGAATAGTTCCTGATGTTATTTATATTCGAATTTATAAAGTTCTGTTCTATCATAATTATTTTATTGATATTGCAATAAATAAGAAAAGATTAAAAGATAGTTTTTCTGTTTTAAGCTTATAAAAAGCCGTCATTAATGACGGCTTTTTGTTTTATTTTTTTAGATAGGATAATTATTATCTAAAAATAATTTAACTAAATAAGAATGTGATATTGGTTTTATTGAAAACTCTTAATATGAAACAGTGCCTTTTACCTCCATTTATAATGAGAAATATTAATGTTTTCAGGTTTTTTTAAATTAATTTTATAAACTAAATCCAATGATGAAAATGCATGAATTTCATTATTAATCAATTCTAATTTATAAAAGGGATTCGAATTTAAAAAGAATAAAGACCATATAAAATCATTATCCTTATTTGTGCAAACAATAAACCCTTCATTTCCCATTTCTCCTTCGCCTCCAAAAATCATGTCACCATCTTCTGTTTCTACTTTATTCGTAAAAACATCAAATTGAGTCCATAATTCATTATTATATTTTTCTAAATTTTCAATTTTAGTATCACAAAAGGGGGTGCATGAATTGAATTGCTCATTATCTGTTTTGTAGCAAAAACAATCTAATAGTATTACTTCTCCTTTATTATTAACAAAACAATTTAGCCCTCCTAAAATTTTTTGTTCTTCCCATTTTTTCAATATAAATTCTGTCATAAAATTAAATATCTATCTAAATTCTCTAATAAGTAGTAGTCTTCCAAATTCTTATTATTGTATCCAACTTTAGTTAAGTCTTCTTTTAATTGATTCAATAATTTAAGCCACTCTTTTACATATAGATTAATATCTATTGAAATTTTGTTATTTGTGTTTGTTTTATATTTTTCATTTAAATTAGTCCATTCAATGGTAATGATGTTTTTTTGAATGCTACATTTCCATGCTTCAAAAAAACTATAACTAGGAAAAATTACCTTAAAATAAGGTTCTTTTTTTTTAATAAGTTCTAACATATTTATAATATCTGAAAAGCAATCCCCTAGATCATTTTTCAGATTAAATGAGACTAAAAAATTATCCCATTTTATTTTAGCATCGTCTTCAAGTTCATATATAGAAAATGTTGCCTCTGATATTGTGGTATCATCAATATCACGAGTTTTCAGTTTTACATCTGATTTTAAAATTATTTCAAAATACATATTTTTAGTGTTTAAGTGCATGGTGTTTTTAATTTGGCATGTGAATCGGCTCTTATCGGTTCTACTGTACTGTCAATAGGGAATCCGTGAAATGATCCATTTCCATTATTACGAAGTCTATAGTGAGTTGCAGGGTTTGGAGTAGCTATATCTGGATCTATTCCTGGATGGAAAACAACACTTTTACTATCTGAATTTACAGGAAAGTCCATAAATCCACCTGGCTCTAAAGTATCAGCTAGTTTTCCTGCATATGCCAAATCTGCTTTGTTTCCCCATTTCCCATGTGGAAGAGGCTTTTGGGGATTATTTGCTAATATTTGAGCGTCTTTGTTAGATAATTTTAACCCATGTCGTTTCCCTCCTAAGTATCCATTTTCAGGTTTTAAATCCAGTCCAAATGGATCGACCTGTATATTAGCATCATACACATACGCATAAAAATTCGGATTATTTCCTGCTAGGCCAATAGGGTCTTGGCTTATGTAAAGTCCTGACAAGGCATCATAATACCTAAACCTATTATAATAAAGATCGGTTTCTACATCTTCATATTGCCCCAATTGTCTAAAAGGTATGAAACGTCTATCACCTTTTAAGTTCCTTAAGCCGCCATAAATGTCATAATCGGTTTCCCAAACTAACTCACCAATATCATTGTAAGCCTGTACAGGGCGTCCAATATAATCGTTAATAATACTGTACTTATTGTCTCCAACAATTTTAGCACTCGGTACAAAATTTCCTCCCTCATACACCCAAGTGATTAAATTTTCAACAGGTTCGGGTTTGTCATAAACCAAATCATCCTCATCAACTATGAGTTTTGGTCTATCCTTTAGGTCGTATTTCCATTCATGAATAAGAACATTGCCATCCCAAACATAGCGATTTATTTCTTTGTTTGTAATTTTAGCGGTACGTCTTCCTAATGCGTCGTACTCAAAACTCACGACTTTACCATCAGAATTTGTTACGCTTTCCAGCATTCCGTTGACGAGCCAAGTATAGGTTGTATCGCCGCTTTGCCACTGTTCGTGTTCTTGTTGTAAGCGTTTTTCTTCTTCCCTGTTACCCGCCAGTTTGTCTATCCAATTGGTTGGTTTTTCAAAAACCAGTGGTTTGTTAATATCGCGTGGGCTTTTGTGTATCAAGTTACCCAGCTCGTCGTATTTGTAATAATACTTTTCGTCTTTTAGCAGTTTACCTCCTTTGCCATATGTACGGTCGCTGCGGTCATGGGTTTTGTAAAGATTCCCCACAGCATCGGGGGTTTTGTATAATTCTCCTTTTCCATCATAATCAGCTCTGGCAAGGTTACCAAATGCATCATAATCAAAATAGGTCATACTTTTGGTTAGCTGGTTTACCGCACTGCGCAGTTGCTGATTGGTGTCCCAGTTGTAATAACGGGAACCCGTGCGTTTGCCGTTAGAAAACACTTCCTGTTCTTTTTGCTTACCACTACTGTTGTAACTGGTTTTTATGTGCAGTCCACCTGTGGCGTAGCGTTCTATCTCGCGACCCAATTCGTCTCGCTTTAGCGTGGTTTCCCAAGCTTGGTGCTGCTCTTTGAGTTCATTGCTTTGGGCTTCTATGCGTTCGAGTTGTCCATTTTGGTTATAATGGGTGTTTATATTGGCTCCTAATGTGGTGCTAATATTGGTACGTTGTCCTATGACATTGTAAGTTGAGGTAATGACTATGGCATTCTCATCTTTATCTAAAGCTTGCTTTTGGGTTTCCTGTACAACACGTCCGTTGGCATCTCGCTCTAGGCGTATGTTCACGTTTTGGTTAGTGGCTTCTACCAATAGTCCGTTTTTATTATAGGTGTAAGTTTCCCAAGTGCCATCGTGATAGTCGGCTCTGGTAATACGTCCCAAGGCATCTTGTTCGTACTCGGTAAATTTTCCGCCTCCATGGTCTATTCGGGTTATTTCACCCACTAAGTTGCGGTTGAATTTTTTTACGATGCCATCAAAAGCGGTTTCTTTTATAATGTGTCCGGATTTATTTCGGTCAAAATAATAGGCTTCGTTATCTTCGTTTTTTATGCTGGTTAGCTGCTCCATCCTGTCGTAGTCAAAACGTACTTTTACGCCGTTTTGCTCTCTACTGGCAAGGCTTCCCATTGGAGTATAGCTAAACTTAATATGGTTCTTGCTGTCTTTTAGGGCTATTACTTCATCATAATTGTTATAACTAAATTCTATGATGTTGCTGTCTTTCTCCACGATTTGTTGTACCCTGTCCAGTGCATCATAGGTAAAGTAATCCGCCATTTGCATCGGAGTATAGACCGCTCGTACACGCCCTCTATGGTTGTACTCCCAGGATTTTAACTTTTGGTCATTTTCACGCCATTCTACTAGGTTGTACTGTTGGTCATAAATCAATTCGAGTTGGTTATTGTTCTTGGCTACAGTTGCCAATAGTCCGTTTTTATTGTAGGTAAAATGGGTACTGGTTTTGTCTGGCGCTATTATGGTTTTGAGCTGGTGCGCTTTTTGGTCGCTGTACAAATAGATTGTTTTTTGCCCTTCTGGATCTATAGCTATCGATGGACGGTTTTCATCATCATAAAGCATCATATCTTCGGTACCATCAGGATAAGTGGTACCTGTTTGATTACCCATTTCATCATAACTGAATCCCAAGATACGACCTTCTTGGTCGATCTCACGATACAGTTCCATAAACTCGGTATAGTCATAAAAAGTGCTGTTGCCCATTGGGTCTTTTACCTGAGTTACAAGTTGGCTTGGTTCGTAATAATAAGTGGTTACGGCTCCGTTGGCATCGGTTACCAAGTTGTAGCCTTTCTCGGCATGGTACTCGATCCAACCTTCCTGCCAACCGCCATCACCCCAAGTGTGGATACAACGGTTTTGTGCATCGTACTCCCAGTAAAAGGTTTGTCCGTTACGGTCGGTTTTCTTAACCATCAGGTGGTTGCGGTACTCAATCTGGGTTGGTTTTTGCAGGGCATCTAGAATTGCCACCATATTATAGTGCTCATCGTACTCATAGGCTACCAACAGTTCATCCTGTTCCGGAGCTACGAGTTCCAGTTTTTGAACGAATCCATCCTTGGTGCTTACTTTTATTTCTCTTCCCGAGGCATCTATAATTTTGCTTAAGCCATATCCTGTAAATTCAAAAATGATGGCTAATCCATCATGATTGGCTATTTGTGTGAGTTGGTATTTTTTACCGTCAAACAAGGTAAAATCATAAAAGAGTCTGCTGCTATGATCATAGGCTTGATAGCCGTTTGAAGTTCTTTTTAGGGTTATTTTTTCCTGACGCAGGTAAAACTCTTCTTCCGGCAGCAGGGCAGGAAATGCCACGAGTCTACCATCCTCCATACGTAGTCCCAAGGCTCCATCTTCTGGATATAATTCTACTGCGCGATCGTAATTACAGTGTACACCATGCCCAAGCCAGCCCACATAGTCTGAATCGGAGTACCAACTGCGTTCCCAATTGAGCGCAATAGGACCTGCAATATCAAAATCGCTTCCTTCATAAATCACTGCTCCATTGATAAGGTTTACGGGTTCGAATCCTGCTTTACACAACAATCTACTGAGCCAGTTAGGACCAACGGCTCCTTTAAGAAGTTTATTGAATGCTTTTTTCCCGAGTTTTAACAAGGTACTAAACCCTATACTGGTTAATAAGCCTGTAAGCATTCCTCCCCAATCCGGTGGATAGGGTCCACCCACCATTACAGGTTTTCCGGTTGGGATTGGCAATGAAAACGAAGTTGGAGCAAATAGTGTTGGTGCAAAGGGCAACATTTTCTTGCCTACTTTGACTTTCCCTACTGATAACGATAACGGAAGTCCAATATCATTACAGGTCATCAGCATATGTCCTTTGGGACTCATTCGAGTACCGTCTGAGAATACGGTTTGCGAAGCAAAAAAGTTCATACTCTCATGCCCGATAATCGGTGTCATAAGCCATGGTGGTGTAAAAAGCGGAATGTGTACCAGTGGAATTATAATCCCGCTGGTGTCTGAGTTCCCACGCTTAAAACCATTTACATGCACACTGGTGCCTAAAAACGGAATATAATCTGCTGGATCAATGACAATACCAATATAAGGATGAAAAGGATTAAAAGGAGGTAAGGTAGTAAAATGTATATCTATACCGACCACAATGGTCAGGTGATTATCAGTTAATAACATAATTTAAAATAGGGGTTATTTTATTGTGGGAAAATACAACTATTTCGAATCATGACCAAAAATAGTTCTAATATGCTTGGCTTTTTTTTGGAGTAATTTCCTAAGTCGCGTTGAATCAGCTAAATTCTGACATAAATAATTTAGTATTTCAAAAATGATGTTCCAGTTTTGAGAATTACTTGAATATCATTGTCTCAAGATTTGTGATTGGATTCTTTCGCATTATATGTGCAACTTCAATTAATTATTTTATGGATAAAATTTGCAAGAAGTATAAGTAATAAATGTTTGTTAATTTTTTGTAAGAAATATCTATTTTGTAATAAAATGGTCTTAATTCGCGCTTTTTTATTAACTATTAACAGTTTCTTTATGATTAAGACTCTTAATTTCTTATTTTTCTTGCTTCTGGGTTGCTCTTTATTCGCTCAAAACAATTTAACAATTAAAGGTAGGATTCTAAAAGATGGAACACAGGTTTCCATTGAATCTGCAACGGTTTATCTTACTTCTGTAAAAGATTCTACAGTAATTGATTATACAATTACTGATAAAAATGGATTTTTTAAATTGAACGTTAAAAAAATAGACTATCCAGTATTCTTAAAAGTTTCTTCTTTAGGGTATAAAACATTTAAACAAGAAATGAAGGAAGTAGCAGGAGATAAAGATTTTGGAACTTTACATCTGTTAGAGAATGAGAATATTTTAGGAGAAGTTGTAATCAAATCCGATGCACCACCAATTCGGATAAAAAAAGATACCTTAGAGTTTAACGCTACCTCATTCAAAGTGCGACCTGATGCCAACGTTGAAACATTATTAAAACAATTGCCCGGTGTTGATGTTTCTGCAGACGGAAAAATAACCGTAAATGGGAAAGAGGTTAATCAAGTTTTGGTAAACGGAAAACCTTTTTTTGACAAAGACGGTAAAATTGCACTTCAGAACTTGCCTTCGGATATTATAAAAAAAGTACAAATCACGGATACGAAAACTAAAAAAGAAGAGTTGAGTAAGCAAACCGCTTCTTCCAATAATTCAAGTATTAATCTGACCATTGATGAAGATAAAAACAAAGGTTTTTTTGGAAAATTTATGGGAGGATTTGGATCTAGTGATCGATACGAAAGTAGTGCCTTGATTAATTATTTTAAAAATAAAAGAAAGCTTAGTGTTTTGGCTTCATCGAACAACATCAATTCTGTTGGATTCTCGATGGATGAAGTTTTTGACAATATGGGAGGAGGTAGAGGCTCTTTTTATACTTATACTGATGGTAGTTTTGGAATGGGTAATATGCGTTTTGGTGGCGGAACAGGAATAATACGCTCGGATATGCTTGGAGTGAATTATTCGGATGAATGGTCTAAAAACTTTGATGCTAACGGAAGTTATTTTTTTAATGATTCAAATGGGAAAAACACCAATAGAACCAAACAAGCTAATTTGTTGCCTACCAACGGTTTTGTAACAGAATCTAAGTCTGATACAAAAGAGGATCGTATGGGACATAATATGAATTTAAATTTTGAGTATAAAATAGATTCTACTACTACTTTAAATTTTTCTCCAAAGTTTATAAAGACTAATCGAAAGTACAGTAAGAATTCCTCACAAGTATCTAATGACTTAAATGATCAATTATTGAACGAAAGCACCTCTAGTACATTTGATGAAAATGATAAAACTAATTTTAACAATGAAATTAATTTCAATAAAGCATTCAAGCGTAAAGGCCGTATTTTAAGCTTAGTATTAGAAAATGAGAATGAGAAAGAAAATATAAATTCATTAAATAAATCAAAGACTACGTTTTATCAGGACGGAATTTCGAATGATATTCGGGATCAAAAAATTGACAATAAAAATTTGAAAGATAGTTATAGCACTGAATTGGAATTTATTGAACCAATAAACGATTCTTTAAAAGTTAAAATAGGAGCACTGTATAATTGGAAAAAAACGTCTGATGATCGAAATGCTTTTGATTATGATGTAGCGACACAATCCTATACCAATGAGAATGATACCTTATCTAGTTACCAAACTTCTAATGTTAAAACAATTACTCCAAAGGCTGGTTTTGGTATTGGGAAAAAGAAATTAACGTTTGATGTGAATTTGGGGACTTCAATTACACAATTTGATAATCATTCTTTGTATTTAAATAAGATAGTAGATTTGAATAAAGAGTATGCGCTACCATTTGCTAGTGCACAACTAAGTTATAAGTTTGGTAAGTCCATGTCGATTTGGTCTAATTATAATTATAGAGTTGAGTTTCCAACAGCCAGTCAGGTTTTACCAGTAGTAGATTTGACTAATCCGTTGAATACTCTTATTGGAAATCCAAATCTAAATCCAGATAGGATGCATTCTGGATTTATTAGCTTTAGAAATTTTGATATGGCAACTAAATCGGGATATAGTGTTTATTGTGGTATGCAGTTTTTTGATAATCAATTTGTTGAGTCTTCTTTTTATGATGAAAACAGGAAACAAACAACTACATATACCAATGTCGATGGAACTTATTATTCTTATTTTGGAGTGTATTGGAACAAAACAATCAAAAAAGAGGCTAATTTGTTTAAATTAAGATTTTCTTTAAATAATAATATATCTTTAGACAAAGGGTTTACTAATGGCGTTTTATATGATGCCAAAACATTTAAAATAACACCAGGTGTTAACTTTAGCTATGAGTATGGAGAACTTTTGGTTATTAACCCTTCGTATAGTTTTACCTATAATGAAACCAATTATACGAACTACTTGATTAATTCAGCGTCGAATGTGTTGCATAAAATCAATATTCAAACCACCAATTATTGGCCTAAAAATTGGGTTTTTGGGAATGATTTTGGATACACTTACAATTCTAATATTACAGATGGTTTCAAAAAAGACTTTTATCTATGGAATACCAGTTTAGCGTATAGTTTTTTTAATAAAAAAATGTCAGCTAAAGTAAAGGTCTATGATGTTTTGAACCAGAATCAGAGTGCTACCAGAACAATTACGCCAACAACCATTCGTGATGAAGAGAATCTTGTTTTGAAACGTTACGTGATGTTTTCTTTAACCTACAAAATAGAGAAGTTTGCAGGTAAAGAAAAACCAGCAAGGAATAGAATGGGATTTTAATCCCTATTCAAATCATAAAAAAAGCTCCAATAACTGGAGCTTTTTTTATGATTTGAAATGTTTTTAATAATAGGCATTGGCTTTTTGTAATTGAATAAACTACCAGTTTCCGCCTGAACCTCCACCGGAGAATCCGCCTCCGCCAAAACCACCGCCGAAGCCTCCGCCTCCGCCACCAAATCCACCACCGGAAGATCCTCCTCCGAAACCTCCACCACCACCTCTTCCAAGGCTGCTTAGGATAATAACATCGAGTAGGCTAGGACCTCCGCCACCGCCACGGTTTCCGAAATTTCCACCACCACTACTTCTGTTTTTGGATAGTAAAACCAAAATGATAACAATAATAACAATGAATGGTAAAATAGGAAAATCTTTTCCTTTGGTCTGTTTGCGTTCGCCTTTGTATTTTCCTTTGAAAACATCAATAATAGCATCAGTACCTTTGTCTAAACCTCGGTAATAGCTACCCGCTTTAAACTCTGGAATAATAATATTTCGGGTTATTTCTCCACCAATTCCAGCGGTTAGTCTGTCTTCTAATCCATAACCAGGTGAAATCCATATTTTTCTTTCGGCTTTTGCCAATAAAATAAGAACACCATTATCATCTTTTGCAGTTCCACCAATTCCCCATTTATGAGCCCATTTTGGTGTTAAGATTCCAATGTCTTCGTTTTTTAGACTTTCTATAGTGATTATAACAATTTGAGTTGTAGTAGAATCGGAATAGTTGATTAGTTTTTCTTCGAGTTGCCCTTTTTCCTCAGGGCTTAAAAGGTTGGCATAATCATAAACCGAAGTTTGAAAACTGGGTTTTTCCGGAATGTCAAATTGTGCAAATAGAAAACTGCTATTTAAGAGAACTAAAACATAAAGAAACAGGCTTAATCTCTTTTTTGTTTTCTGATTTTTGCTTTCTGACTTTTGACTTATTTTCATTATCCTTTTGATATTTCGTTTGATAATTCATTGGTGTCACCTTCTTGCCAAGGGAAATGCTTTTTGAGTTCATCTCCGGCTTTCAAAATGCCATCGATTAGCCCTTGCTTGAAATTTCCTTGTTTGAATTGGGCTACCATAACATCACGGGTACTGTCCCAAAATGTATTGGTGACAATATCGTTAATGCCCTTGTCTCCGCAAATCACAAAGGTTTTGTCCTCCACGGCCAAATAGATTAAAACACCGTTTTGTAATTCGGTTTCATCCATTCTTAATTCGTGGAAAACTTCTTTGGCGCGATCATACGCATCTAGGGAAGTTGTTTTTTCGATATGAACCCTAATTTCGCCAGAAGTGTTTTTTTCAGCTATTCGAATAGCTTCAACAATTTCTTGTTCTTCTTCTTTGCTTAAAAAATCTTCTACTTTTGACATGGGAATTATTTTTTTTAAAACACGAATTTCACAAATTTTAATCTGTGTAAATTTGTGAAATTCGTGTTAGATTTTTTGTGTCTAGAATTTTACTTCAACTGGTTTTTCAGCACCTGTTACTGCTTGGAAATATGCTTTTTCTTTGAAACCAAACATTCCTGCAAACAAAGAGTTAGGGAAGGTTTTGATATGAGTGTTGTATGGCATAACCGCTTCGTTAAAACGGGTTCTTGCTGTCAAGATTTGATTCTCAGTACTAGCTAATTCGTCTTGTAATTTCAAGAAGTTAGCATTGGCTTTTAATTCTGGGTAACGTTCTACAGATACTAATAATTTAGACAAAGAACTGCTTACACCACTTTGAGCCGAATTGAATGCTTCTAATTGTTCTGGAGTTATTTTACTTGGGTCAATTGTTATGGCAGTAGCTTTCGCACGTGCTTCGATTACAGCGGTTAAAGTGCTTTTTTCAAAATCGGCAGCTCCTTTTACTGTATTTACTAAGTTCCCGATAAGGTCATTTCTTCTTTGATACGCAGTTTGCACATCTCCCCATGATTGTTCAACGGTTTGACTCAATGTAACTGCTGTGTTGTTAATTCCTTTAACCCAGCTGTAAATTCCAATTAGTACAACTGCTACGATAATCCAAGGCAAAAATCTTTTCATGTTTGTTTAATTTAATGTTTGTTGTTTTGTTTTAATGTTTAATTATTGATTGGTTTTTATAATTCGTTTTTAATGTTTACCAACTGCATTCTGATGGCTTCTAATTTACTGATAATTTCAAATTTATCCATTGTTTTCTTTTGACCTTCTTTCAGATGGATTTTGGCTCCTTCTAAAGTGAATCCTCTTTCTTTGACCAAATGATAAATAAGCTGTAGGTTCTTGATGTCTTCGGGTGTGAACATTCGGTTACCTTTGGCATTTTTCTTAGGCTTTAGAATGTCAAATTCACTATCCCAAAAACGAATCAGGGAAGCGTTAACGTCAAAAGCTTTGGCGACTTCGCCTATGCTGTAGTATCTTTTGTCTGGTGATAATTCTATGTGCATGTTTTTATAGTTTTTTAGTTGCCAGCTTTTAATTGTTAGTCATTTGCTACTCACTAATCGCTTTTACCTTATAACTTTTTATCTATATTCTTTATTCTTTCCTCTTTTTTTCTAAACCTCTAATCCAAAGATTGATTCTCTTGATTGGCTATTTTTGAAATGGCTACGTATTCAACTGCTGAAATATTGCCATAATAAAAATTAAGCGGGTTCACGACCTTTCCGTTTTTGTGAACCTCATAATGCAAGTGTGGTGCCTCTGATCGTCCTGTGCTGCCAACATAGCCTATAACGTCTCCTCGTTTTACCGATTTTCCTGCTCGACAATTGTATTTGCTTAAATGACCGTAGAGGGTTTCATATCCGTAACCGTGTCGGATTACGATATGGTTTCCGTATCCAGAAGCTGTATTGTCTGCTCTCGCAACGACTCCATCGCCAGTGGCATAGATTGGTGTTCCTGTTTTAGCCGTAAAATCCATTCCTTCGTGCATTTTTCTTGCTTTGGTAAATGGGTCAGTTCGGTATCCGAAACCGGAAGCCATTTGTTTTAAATTTTCATTTTTTACGGGTTGTATTGCCGGAATTGCCGAAAGCAGTTTGTTTTTGGCTTTGGCCAATTTTACTATTTCATCCAATGATTTAGATTGAATAGCAAGTTCTTTGCTTAAGGCATCCACTCTTTCGGTGGTGCTGGTCACCAATTTAGAATTGTCATATCCCTGCAGGGTAATATAACGGTTCATTTTAGAATAGCCTGCTTTTCTTTCTTCTTCAGGTATGGCAGCCGTGTTGAAATAAACACGATATAAATTATTGTCTCTATCTTCAATATCTTCAATAACATCATCTACCTGATCCATTTTTTTGTTTAAAATGGCGTAATTCAATTTTAAATTTTCTATTTCCCGTGCTAATAAGCGATCTTTAGGAGTGTCAAAATAAGGAGTGTTCAGTAATATTATGAAAGTCAGAAATCCAAACAATGCAGAAGCTAATAAAAATAGAACGACGTAACCTGCTTTTCGTCTTTTTCTGATTTTTATTTTTCTATATGCCAGATTTACGGAATCGTAATAATATTTTACTTTCGCCATATTTTAAAATACCCTATTTTTGCAAATTCGTTAAAGGTAAGTCGAACAAATTTAATAAATGTTTCAGTTGTTCTGCTCTTTTTTTTTAAGATTCTAAGTTTTCAAGATTCTAAGTTATCTAGACTCTCAGAAACTTAGCATCTTAGAAATTTAATAAAAAATAATTCACAAATTACTGAATATACAGCAAAATGAAATCACAAGACGTACGTAAACAATTTTTAGATTTTTTTGAAAGTAAAGGGCATTTAATTGTTCCATCGGCTCCGATTGTTCTTAAGGATGATCCAACCTTGATGTTTAACAACTCAGGGATGGCACAGTTTAAAGAATATTTTCTAGGTCACGGAACTCCAAAAAGTAATAGAATTGCCGATACACAAAAATGTCTTCGTGTTTCCGGAAAGCATAATGACTTGGAGGAAGTAGGGATTGATACGTATCATCACACAATGTTTGAGATGTTGGGGAACTGGTCTTTTGGTGATTATTTCAAGAAAGAAGCGATTCACTGGGCTTGGGAATTATTGACTGAGGTGTATAAAATTCCAAAAGACATTCTTTACGTTTCCGTTTTTGAAGGAAATCCAGATGAGAATGTGCCTTTCGATCAGGAAGCTTGGGATATTTGGAAGGAATTAATAGATGAAGACCGAATTATTCTTGGTAACAAAAAAGATAATTTCTGGGAAATGGGTGATCAGGGACCTTGCGGACCTTGTTCTGAAATTCACGTTGATATTCGTTCTGCTGAAGAAAAAGCACTGGTTTCCGGTAAGGATTTGGTGAATAACGATCACCCACATGTGGTTGAGATTTGGAACAATGTATTTATGGAATTCAATCGTAAAGCCGATGGTTCTCTAGAAAAATTGCCAGCACAACACGTAGATACAGGTATGGGATTTGAGCGTCTTTGTATGGTTTTGCAAGGAGTTCAGTCTAATTACGATACTGATGTTTTCACTCCGCTAATCAGAGAAATCGAAACGATTACCGGAACTAAATATACTGTTAAAGCAAAAGACGAAGCTGAGGAAAAAATAAATATTGCAATTCGTGTAATTGCAGATCACGTTCGTGCGGTGGCTTTTGCTATTGCAGATGGTCAGTTGCCATCAAACACGGGAGCTGGTTATGTAATTCGTAGAATTTTACGTCGTGCTATTCGTTACGGTTTTACATTCTTGAACACAAAAGAGCCTTTCATATACCGATTGGTTGACACTCTGAGCGCACAAATGGGTGGTTCTTTTCCAGAGATTCGTTCGCAAAAAGCATTGTGTTCAAATGTGATTCGTGAGGAAGAAAGTTCTTTCTTGAGAACTCTAGATCAAGGATTAGTGTTGTTGGATGCTGTTATTAATACCAATTCTGGTACTGTAATTGATGGTAAAAAAGCATTTGAATTATATGATACTTATGGTTTTCCAATTGACTTAACGGCTTTGATTCTGTCTGAAAAAGGATTGGAATTGGATGAAAAAGGATTCCAGGAACAATTGCAATTGCAAAAGGAACGTTCTCGTGCAGCTTCTAAAGTTACCGCTGGAGACTGGAATGTTTTGGTTGAAGATGACGTTCAGGAATTTGTAGGTTACGATCGATTGAAACACAATGTAAAAATCACAAAATACCGTAGAGTAGATAGTGTGAAAGATGGTGAAATTTATCAATTGGTTTTCAACGCTACGCCATTTTATGGAGAAAGCGGTGGACAAACGGGAGATAAAGGATATCTGGAAGCTTCAAACGGTGATATTATCTATGTGATTGATACTAAAAAAGAAAACAACCAAACGATACATCTTGCTAAATCGCTTCCTGATAATTTAACCGATAGTTTTGTAGCTGTTGTGGATGGAATCCAGAGAGCAAAAACATCTTCGAATCACTCGGCAACTCACTTGTTGCACCAAGGATTAAGAAAGATATTGGGAACTCATATTGAGCAAAAAGGATCGATGGTACGTAGTGCTTCTTTGCGTTTTGACTTTTCTCATTTCTCTAAAGTAACTGATGATGAACTTAAAGAAGTAGAGGATTTTGTGAATGCAAGAATCCGTGAGAGTTTACCTTTGGTAGAAAAAAGAGGAATTCCAAAAGACCAAGCGTTGCAGGAAGGTGCAATCGCCTTGTTTGGTGAGAAATATGGTGACTTGGTTCGAATGATTAAATTTGGTGATTCGGTAGAATTGTGCGGAGGAACTCACGTTCCGAACACAAGTGATATTTGGCATTTCAAGATTGTATCAGAAGGAGCAGTTGCAGCAGGAATCAGACGTATTGAAGCAATAACCAGCGAAGCAGCTAAAGATTTTTTTGAATCACAATTGCTTTCGTTTTATGAAATAAAAGAAGTGCTGAAAAATGCCGTAGATCCTGTAAAAGCCATTCAGGCAATGCAAGACGAAAATACTTCGCTTAAAAAACAATTAGAAGCTTTATTGAAAGATAAAGCCAAGAATATGAAAGGGGAGTTGGCTAAGGAATTGCAAGAGATTAATGGAATTCAGTTCCTCGCTAAGCAAGTAGATTTGAATCCGGAAGGAGCTAAAGATCTGGCGTATGAATTGGGTGCATTAGGCGATAATTTATTCTTGGTGTTGGCTACTGCGGATGGAGGAAAACCAATGTTATCTTGCTATATATCAAAAGAATTAGTAGCTGATAAAAAATTAAACGCGGGCCAGGTGGTTCGTGAATTAGGTAAATACATCCAAGGTGGAGGAGGAGGACAGCCTTTCTTTGCTACTGCAGGAGGTAAAAATGCAGACGGAATTGCAGAGGCTTTGGCTAAAGCGGTTGAGTTTGTGAAGTAGTCCCCGCTGAGTTTTCTATAATATTGTCTCGCAAAGGCGCGAAGACGCAAAGTGTATGTGTGAAAATTAGTGATCACATTTTTGTTTCTTTACGACTTTGCGAGATTTTTAGTATATTGATTAAAAAAAGATGACTGAGAATGAGATTTCTAAAATTGTTGTTGATTAATTTCAATGAATCATTAATAAAAAATGGAATTACAAGAATTGTAAACAATCTTTAGCTTTTACACTGCTCTGTTTTTGCGGGATTTCTCGCGAAGATTTTACTAAATTTGTATCGCAAAGGCGCTAAGATTAGTATTTTTCTTTGCGACTTAGCGCCTTTGCGAGACAAAAGACTTTGCCTGAAATTTCAGCTTTAGAAAGAATAACTATGAATTTTACAACCAAAATAGATATCTCAAAAAATCCCAATCCCATAGACTACAACTCCAAGATTGTCTCGTTGGGTTCTTGCTTTGCTGAGAATATGGGAGATAAATTTCAGTATTTTAAATTTCAAAGTACTATTAATCCATTCGGGATTATTTTTAATCCGGTTTCTATCGAGAAAATTATGGATAGAGTGGTTAATGACGTTTTATTTACTGAGGAAGATATTTTTTTTCATAACGAACGTTGGCATTGTTTTGAGGTGCATTCGGATTTAAGTCATTCAGATAAAGATGAATTATTGACGAATCTGAATCAAACTTTGGTGGAAACCAAAAAGCAATTGCAGGAAGCAAGCCATATTATTATTACGTATGGAACTTCCTGGGTGTATCGAAATATTGAAAGAGATGTTTTAGTGGCTAATTGCCATAAAGTGCCTCAAAAACAATTTTCTAAAGAATTGCTTACTGTTCGAGTAATTCAGGAAAGTATCGAAAATACAATCCGTTTAATTCAATCTATAAATTCTAATTGTAATTTCATTTTTACTGTTTCACCAGTGCGTCACCTTAAAGATGGCTTTGTAGAAAATCAAGTCAGTAAATCACATTTGATTACAGCTACTTATCATGTTTTAAAGGAATCTATAATCTATTTCCCTTCTTACGAAATAATGATGGATGAACTTCGCGATTATCGTTTCTATGCCGAGGATATGATGCATCCAAGTCAAGTGGCTATAGATTATATTTGGGAGCGATTTAAGGAATCTACTATTTCGGAAACATCTTATTCAACAATGGATGCTGTTGAAGGAATTCAAAAAGGGTCACAACACCGCCCGTTTAATCCAAATTCGGAGAGTCATAAAAAATTTGAGTCTAATCTTCGATTGAAAATAGCTACATTAGTGGCTCAGTATTCATTTATGAAATTTTAAGTATGTTAAAGAGAGTTTTAGTTGGAGCAGCAATTGTAGTGGCAATAATTTTGGCATTCAAATTTTGTGAGTTCAAGAAAGGGGATGATTCATCATTAGATTATAATACCAATTTAATCCAGCAACAAATTGTTAATGTGGGTAAATTGGTGGTTACCGAAGGACATTTCTCCGAAGTTGTGACTTATAAAAACCAACAGAAATACATGATGGATATGCTTTCTTTTGAGAAAAAAGCACTTGTAATTGTCAATGCAGATGTTACAGTATCTTATGATTTGCATCAAATGAAATACGATATTGATGAAGCGAACAAAACCATCACGATTTTAAGTATTCCGAAAGAAGAAATAAAGATAAGTCCAGACATCAAGTTTTATGATGTAGAACAAAGCCAGATGAATCCATTTACTGGCGATGATTACAATAAAATCAATAAATCAGTAAAGGCTAATTTGGCTAAGAAAATAGAAAAGTCTTCGTTGAAATCCAATGCCCAAAACCGCCTGATAAGCGAACTCTCCAAGATTTTAATTCTAACGAATACAATGGGCTGGAAACTGCAATACGAGGGGAAAAATATCACAAACGAAAAAGAATTACAACAGGATTTGAAATTATAAGGATAATTTAAACACAAATTTCACTAATTATCACAAATTAATTATTCGTGTCAATTAGTGAAATTTGTGTTTGTGATTTTAATGTGTCGTTTCTTCATTCTCGAAAATCAATTCCAAACCGTTTGAAATTAATTTTTTGATTTCTGGACGTTGTTTTTTTAGATTTTCCAAATGTAACATCACTTGTTGCATTAACTCTGGCTCGTTTCTGGTATTTAAAAGTTCAACAATTTCTACAGCTAATAACCAATCTTTAGGATGATTGTTTTGTAGTTTAGTAAAAATAGCTTCTAGGGAAGTCGTTGTATCATTAGATTCACGAATGCTTCTAACGGTTTGGTATAATACTTCTAAGTCGTCTCTTTCGGCAGTATGTTTAGCTTTAATGGTTTTGCTAGAAGGAACATGTGAAATTAGATCGAAGCTATTCACATCGGCTGGACCAGAAAATGCCGAAACCAGTTTTTTACCAACAGCCATATCGTAATTCCCCCATTCTGGTTGGAACAATATAGTGTCTCCGTGTGTTACTGTACAATTTTTAAAAGAAATTAAAATAATCTCACCGTGTAGGTTTCTTTTACCAGTAATGATTTCTCCAACAACGGTTATGTTACCTTCAAATTCTAAAGTAGCAGTTTGACCTTCATAAACGCCATATGCTTTTAAGTCTCTTGGACTCATGTCTTCGATGGCTAAATTGATTCCTTTTAGTTTTCCTATCGGGCTTCCAAAACCTTCCGGATGTGTGCTGGTTCCATGTCCAACCAGTTCTTTTTCACGATAGGATAAAGCTGTTTTTCCTGTGGTTTGAAAGTAAATTGGTCTTCCGTCTTCTTCAATAACATTCGTGAATATTCCCGAAATCTGTAAGCCGGTACTCAATTCAGCAGTTCCTAAAGCTTTAGAATGAATTAATTTGTTTATTCCAGACAGTCCACCGGTGCGTAAAGCCATAGTGTTGGCAAACTCTTCCAGAATCAAGCTCAAGTAAGCAAAATCTGGAGTAACATATAGTTGAGGTTGCAATTTTGTAATATCAAAACTTTGATTTACTGCCCCAAAACCATAAGGGATTTTCTTTACATTGTCAGTCATGCACCAAGCGCTTTCCCCTATAGAGGACAATAATCCGGCACCATATATTTTTGGGTTTTCAATAGTTCCAATCAACCCGTATTCTACTGTCCACCAGTGTAGGTTTCTAATTTGGGCCATTTCGGATAATTCACCCATATTGTTTTGTAAGTCTTCCACTGCTTTTTCGGCAGCTTCAATTTCAGCTTGCGGTGTGTCTTCTGCTTCTTTCAAAATAGAAAGTAAACGAATGGCTTCGTACATTTCGTAATCTTTATGCGAAGAAATGGCTTTGCAACCTATTTCTCCAAAACGGCGTAGGTATTCCGCATATTCTGGATTCGCAATAATAGGAGCGTGACCAGCACCTTCGTGAATGATATCTGGCGCTGGAGTGTATTCTATATGTTCGAGTTGACGAATGTCTGATGCTATAACCAAAACGTTATAGGCTTGAAATTCCATAAAAGCATTTGGTGGGATAAAACCATCTACGGCTACTGCAGCCCAACCAATTTCGCTTAGTATGCGGTTCATACCATACATACTCGGAATATGGTCTACTTCAATCCCTGTTTTTTTCAAACCTTCTAGATAGGAACTATGTGCTACTTTCGAAAGATAATTCACGTTTTTGCGCATTACATATCGCCAAACCGCTTGATTGATAGGAGTGTAGTCACTGTAATCCTGTGGTTTGATGAATTGTTTTAAATGCTTGGGCAATCTTTCTAATAAGGGATTGCTTTCTATGTTTGTGTTCATGACGAAATCGATATAGTTTATGTACAAAATTACAATTTTAAGAAGCGAAAAAATACTTTTGCAATAGAAATTATTTTTCGACTTTCTCTAAATCTTCTGCTTTCGTTTTGGCTAAATTTAGTTTGTTGAAATCTTCATTATCAGGAATGTGTAATTCAAAATCATCCATAGTGTCTATTTCGATTTCAAAATTAGTGCCCGATAAATCCAATACGTGCCCACCAGTTTTTTTATCATCCGAAAGAAAATGAAAATGATAACCGGGAACATTCAAGCCTTTCATGTATTCCGGAAATCGAAAGCCAACAAGTGTTCCGGAAATGGTTCCCAAATCAAAAACAGATTGATTTTTTGCAGCATCAATCAACAATGGATAGGGCTTAGCTTGTTTAGGGACACTTCTGGTTTTTAGAGTTTGGCATTTTATTTTGATTTTATATCCCACATATAAATTTTTATTGGGAGATAAACTGTCTAACAAAGTGTAGAGTTTTTGTAGGTTTAATGCTTGTGAAATAGTAGCGGTTTTGTCTTTTGCAAAATTTGCCACCACTGCAAAAGGTGTTTTTTGTGAAGCAGTTACAGCGTAGGCTTTCCCATCTGATTTGATTTGAAAAAAATGATTGTCAAACCCAATCATTTCACCGTCTAATTCATTAAAAGTACCAATTCCGAAACTCCCTTTCTTTTGTAATGCCGCTAGAGTCATATCGCCATCAAAACCGCCCTCCATTAAGGCATTGATCGTGGCGTATTGATATACAGCTGTGTTTTTGTCTTTTTGGGCATTACTCTTAAAAAAAGAAAGTGCAATGCATATAAATCCGATGGTTTTTAAAGTGTTGGTCATTGTAATTTGGTTTTGTTAGTGTAGCAAAAGTAATACAATGGTTTTGAATAATGTAGCGGCTTTACTAACAGTAGGAATTTTTGTTGTTATTTTAGGAAATGAAAAAGCCACAAATTCATAGATTTTAAAAAATTTATAATCTGTAAATCTGTGGCCAATTTAAATTTTGATCTTATGAAGAAAAATTAATAGTTTGTCATTTTAAAACTTTACAAAAGAGGGTGTTTTGCTTCATGCCTGAAATACTCAATTTTATGATTGAACATTACTGCCATATTTTGACCTCTTAATTTGGCTTCTTCAGCAAGTGATCCTACAAACAAACTATCTACGGTATTGGTGAAAATTTCCATCCATCGTGTAAAATGTTCTTTCTCTACCGGTAGTTGTTTGTGAGGCGGGAAAGGGCTTCCAGAATACGTGTGTTCATCAAGGAGTACAGTTTGCCAAAAGCGGTACATTTTTTCCAGATGCTCTGGCCAACGATCGCCAATTTTCTCGTCAAAAATAGAACCAATAAGTTCGTCTTTTCGCACATTTGAGTAGAAAGTATCTACCAATAATTTAATGTCTTCTATATTTGTAATGTCTTTATTTGTCATTGTTTTTGGGAATAAAAATAGCCTATTCAAAGATAGGCTATAATTAGAAAATCGACAGAAAAAGATCTGTTAATTTATCCTATTAGTTGGGTGAACAGATCATGTCTTTCGTTGAGATATTGGTATTCAAATCCTTTGGTATTCATATTGTTTTTGATGGCATGAATGTCATTTGGATTCTTCAATTCTAACCCAACAACTACCGATCCTACTTCGCGACTATTCTTTTTGGCAAACTGAAAATAAGTAATGTCATCATCTGGACCTAAGATGTCGTTTACAAACTCTTTTAATGCTCCGGGACGTTGCGGAAACTGGATCATGAAATAGTGCATTAATCCTTCATAGAGCAAAGAACGTTCTTTGATTTCGGCAGTTCTTTCGATATCATTGTTGCTACCGCTTACAATGCAAACTACCGTTTTGCCTTTTATTTGTTCTTTATAAAAATCTAATGCGGCTATGGTCAATGCTCCTGCGGGTTCTACTACCATAGCTTCTTCATTGTACAGACGCAATATTGAGGTGCATACTTTACCTTCAGGAACTAGTATGATGTCATCCAGGTTTTTTTGGCAAATTTCAAAAGTCAGGTCGCCAACTTGTTTTACAGCCGCTCCATCTACAAACTTATCGATAGTATCTAATGCCGTGTTTTTGTTATTGGCAATTGATGTTTTCATCGAAGGGGCGCCTAGTGGTTCTATACCAATAATTTTGGTAGTAGGACTCAGGTGTTTGAATACAGTCGAAAGCCCGGAAGCCAATCCGCCACCACCAATAGGTACAAATACATAATCGATTGGTTCTTTATAAGTATCCAGAATTTCTAAACCAACTGTTCCTTGACCCGCAATGACTTTTAAATCATCAAAAGGATGGATAAATGCTTTGTTGTTTTGTTTGGCATCTGCTACCGCTTTTGCGTAAGCATCATCAAAGGTATCGCCAGTCAATACAATTTCTACATATTTTTTTCCAAACAACTGTACTTGTTTGACTTTTTGTTTTGGGGTAGTTTTTGGCATGTAAATTTTACCCATTATTTTCAAAAGGTGGCAAGAAAAAGCAACGCCTTGCGCATGATTCCCAGCACTGGCACATACGATTCCGCTTTCTTTTTCGGGATCTGTTAAGGAACTAATTTTGTTATAAGCTCCTCTTATTTTGTAGGATCGAACGACTTGTAGGTCTTCGCGTTTTAGTAAAACAGTTGCTCCAAATTCTTCGGATAAATTTAGGTTTTCAATCAGGGGAGTAGTGGGAACTACATTTTCTAATTGCTTTTGTGCTTGTTGTATTGCTGTAAATAAAGTCATTTTTTTAGTTTTTGGAATTTATAATTTTGAATTATAAGGAATTCATTGGTTCTAATTCGGCTATTTTAGTGGCTAATAGTTGGATTGTTTCGTTGTTTGTTTTACTGGTATAAACGCAATAATCAGTTTCTCGAATAATTGGAAAGGAATTGATAATTGATGTGACTTGTTTTTCTTTTTCGTCAGAATTCGGAAATTTTAACAGCAGAATTTGGTGAGTAGAAAGCTCAGCTTCAGTCTGTAAATAACATTTAAAAACTTCAATGACTTTTTCCATTTGATATACTATGTTTTGAACTGCTAATTCTGTTTCAATAAGTGTAATCGTAAAACGATATAAATTTACTGTTTTGCAAAAAAATACCGAGAAGCTGTTTATACTTATTTTTCTTCGAGTCAAAATAAGAGCTACTTTATTGATTAGTCCTTCCTGTTTTTCACTGAAAAGTGTTATTGTAAATTCTTGTTTCATTACTGAATGGTTTGTTTTGGTTTTAAAAAAAAATAAAGCCTTTCTCTATTTTGACAGAGAAAGGCTTTATTAGAAAATAGAATCCTGACTCGTCATGTGAAACGAATAATGATAATTACTATTATAATAATTGTTGTTATGTTTTTCATATTTGTTTAAAATAAAAAACCTCCCGATGTGGGAGGTTTCATAAATTGTATATTGATTACTTATTTATATATCACCTCGCCATAATTATCGAATGATAATTATAATAATAGCAATGATGATGTTAATTAAGTGCTTCATTTCTCTTGTTTAGGCTGCAAATGTATAGATTTTTTAGTAATCAAAGCAATAAATTAATTTTTCTTTTCTGATTTTTCTTTATTTTGAGCTATTACTGGAGGATATTGAGCTAAAATTTGAGTGGCAAATTCTTTGATTCGTTCTTCTTTCTTATTGACATCTTGTGTCAAATAACCATTTCCTATTCCTTGCCAGAACAATTCATTCTTTTTAGCATCAATAAAGTCAATATATAATGCACCTTGAATAGATGAGCTTACATAAGGATATCCGCCATATCCATAATAAGGATAATAGCCGTATCCCCAACCATAACCCCAGCCATATCCCCAACCGGAATAAACACTTACGTCTTCATATGATTTGGTGAAAATATTAACTAAAAAATCAGGATTGTCGCTTTTAACAAATCCTTTGGCTAGCATTTGCTCGTCTACAGCACGCAAAATTCTTCTTTTATCCAAATCTGAAATTTCAAGCTTATTGATTCCTTCTTTCATATAAGCAAAAGTTTTGTATTTCGTGAAATCTACGGTTTTATCATAATCAGCACTCACGGTTATCGAAGAGCATGAAGCTAATGTAAAAAACAGTAGTACTAATAGTGATTGAATTGATTTCATGACAATGCTTTTATAGGTTTAGACTTGAATAAAGTTACGAAATTTCGCTTAGAATGCCTTACAAAGCGGCTACTTTAAGTTAAAAATAACGTTTCGTCAACAAGGTTTGGAAGGGTTACTTTTAATAAAGGTTCTACCTCCATAGCTCGTTTTATTGCAAAAACAGCTCCTTCGTTTCTAGCCCAACTGCGTCTTGAAATTCCGTTATTGACATCCCAAAAAAGCATAGAAGCTAAGCGTCTTGAAGCTTCTTTTGTACCATCAAGAACCATACCAAAACCACCGTTGATTACCTCTCCCCATCCTACACCACCACCATTGTGTATAGAAACCCAGGTTGCACCACGGAAACTATCGCCAATCACGTTTTGAATAGCCATATCTGCTGTAAATCGTGAACCATCATAAATATTAGAGGTTTCTCTATAAGGTGAATCGGTTCCGGAAACATCATGGTGATCACGACCTAAAACAACTGCTCCAATCTCACCTTTGGCAATAGCCTGATTAAAAGCTTCGGCAATTTTTACACGACCTTCGGCATCGGCATATAAGATTCTGGCTTGAGATCCCACAACCAATTTATTTTCTTGTGCGCCTTTTATCCACTGAATATTATCCTGCATTTGCTGCTGAATTTCGGCAGGAGCTGTTTGAGCCATTTCTTCTAATACTTGACAGGCAATAGCATCAGTTTTGGCTAAATCTTCAGGCTTTCCAGAGGTACAAACCCAACGGAATGGACCAAATCCATAATCAAAGCACATTGGCCCCATAATGTCTTGCACATAACTTGGGTATCTAAAATCAATATTATTTTCGGCCATAACATCTGCACCAGCACGAGAGGCTTCTAGTAAAAATGCATTTCCATAATCAAAGAAATACGTTCCTTTGGCTGTATGTTTGTTGATAGCGGTTGTGTGGCGACGCAAAGTTTCCTGTACTTTTTCCTTGAATAATTCAGGGTTGTTCGCCATCATGTCATTTGCTTCTTCAAATGAAATTCCAACTGGATAATAACCACCAGCCCACGGATTGTGAAGCGAAGTTTGGTCAGAACCCAAATCAATATAAAGGTTTTCTTCATCAAATCGTTCCCAAACATCTACCACATTCCCAAGGTAAGCTATAGAAACGGTTTCGTTATTGGCTTTCGCCAAAGTTACTCGTTGTACTAAATCGTCAATGTTCTCAACAACTTCATTGATCCAACCTTGACTGTGGCGAATGTGGGTAATTTTTGGATTTACCTCTGCACAAACCGTGATACAACCTGCAATATTTCCCGCTTTGGGTTGTGCACCACTCATTCCTCCCAATCCAGAAGTCACGAATAATCCTCCTTTTGGACTGCGTTTTATTTTTCTAAAACCATTAAGAACCGTAATTGTAGTTCCATGTACAATTCCTTGTGGGCCTATGTACATGTAACTTCCCGCAGTCATTTGCCCGTATTGGGAAACGCCCAAAGCATTCATTTTTTCCCAATCATCAGGTTGAGAATAATTTGGGATCACCATTCCGTTAGTAACCACAACTCTTGGTGCTTCTTTGTGAGAAGGAAACAATCCCATTGGGTGCCCAGAATACATTGTCAAAGTTTGCTCATCGGTCATTTCCGATAAGTATTTCATCGTCAATAAATATTGTGCCCAGTTAGAGAAAACAGCACCGTTTCCTCCATAGGTAATCAATTCATGCGGATGTTGCGCTACTGCATAATCCAGATTGTTCTGAATCATCAACATAATGGCTTTGGCTTGTTCGCTTTTTCCAGGATATTCAGAGATTGGGCGGGCATACATTTTATAATCAGGGCGCAAACGGTACATGTAAATACGGCCGTAAGTTTCCAGTTCGTTGCGAAATTCTGGAATTAGCTCAGCATGGTGCTTCGGGTCAAAATAGCGCAAAGCATTGCGAAGTGCTAGTTTTTTCTCGTCGTCAGACAAGATTTCTTTCCGTTTTGGAGCATGGTTTATGTTAGCTTCATACGGTTTTGGTTGCGGTAATATAGAAGGGATTCCTTGTTGTATTTGTTCTTGAAAAGTCATCTTTTTTAGATTTTTAGATTTTCAGATTGTTGGATTATTAGAATTTTATAAACTCAATAATGCACAGCTGTTAATCTTTGTTTGTTGTATATAATTTTAGATTTTTTCGAACAGTCGAAAATAATCTAAAAAGCGAATAATCATTTTTTAATTAAAATGAGAAACTAAGGATACCGTATATCCGACCTGTGGTAGGACTTATGAATTTTAATTCTATATTTTAAAGAAATGATGTCCATTACTTTTATTGGATTTTTTATGATTTTTTAAAAAATACTGCAACCTGAAATCTAAATTCTGTGTTCTGTTACCTAAGGAAAATTACTTTTTGATTTGTCCTGTTTTCTTATCAAACCCATAAGGGCAATGACGGCAACCACTTTTACAACAATACCCTCTTTTTAAATGGTATTTTTCGGTAAAGCATTTGTATCCTTCGGGCGTGTAATAAAAATCTTCGCCTTCTATTAGTTTATTTTCATTACCTTGTTCAGCCATTCTGTTTTTATGCTTGAAATTCGCTACTAGGCGATTGTATTTTTCTTTTATTTGGACTAAATTGCCTGTACAAATCTATAAATTTTATAACCAATGTTTGTTATTGTTGCCAAATATTTAATTCCTAAAGGATATAGTGGGATAACAGTCTTTCCTTTTGTGATTGTAAAGTATCAGCCTGACTCCAATAATGAAGTATTGATCCATCACGAAAAAATACACCTCCGGCAGCAATTGGAACTACTGGTATTGCCCTTTTTTGTTTGGTATTTTGTAGAATATGCGATACGTTTGTTGCAATATAAAAATGCCGGTTTAGCCTATAGAAATATCAGTTTTGAAAGAGAAGCTTACGCCAATGAATCTCATTTGGACTATCTTAAAACGAGACCACTTTTTCGATTTTTGAACTATTTGAAAGGGAATGAGAAAGTTTAATTAAGGGTTTAAAGGTTTAAGAGTTTGAAAGTTTAAAAAACTTAGAATGTTTTAGAGATTTAAAATTAAAAATAACCGAAATAAATCTGCGTGCAATTTCCCCCTGATTAATGACAATAAAAAATACCTCATACATTTTGAACCAGAAAATAACACTTGAATTACCCAACGGAATTTCCCTCGAAATTAAGCGGGAAGATTTGCTTCATCCCTTTGTATCGGGAAATAAATTCAGGAAATTAAAGTATAATTTACTTCAGGCAAAAGCCGAAAATAAGGAAACAATATTGACTTTTGGCGGCGCTTACTCTAACCATATTGCGGCGGTTGCCTATGCAGGGAAAGAACAGGGTTTTAAAACCATTGGTGTAATTCGAGGAGAGGAATTGGGCGATAAAATTACAGAAAACCCAACCTTGCAGTTTGCCCAAGAATGTGGCATGCAATTCGAGTTTGTGACCAGAGAAGCGTATCGGTTCAAAGCCGAACCGGATTTTATAGTGAATCTGCAACAGAAATTCGGGACGTTTTATCTTGTTCCGGAAGGAGGTACCAATGAATATGCCATAAAAGGCTGCGAAGAAATATTGACCGAGGAAGATGCTAAGTTTAATTATGTATGCTGTGCGGTAGGAACAGGCGGAACCATCTCGGGGATAATCAACAGTGCATTGCCCCATCAAAAAGTTTTGGGATTTCCTGCATTAAAAGGAGACTTTTTAAAAGATGAAATTCGTAAATTTGCCACCAACAAAAATTGGGAACTAATTACTGACTATCATTTTGGAGGCTACGGAAAGGTAAATGAAGAATTGATTCTGTTTATAAATCAGTTTTACAAACAAACAGGAGTGCCATTAGATCCTATTTATACCGGAAAGATGGTTTTTGGAGTTATAGATTTAATTCAAAAAAATTATTTCCCGGATAATACCAAAATTTTATTGATTCATACCGGCGGATTACAAGGAATCCAAGGGATGAATGTGATTTTGAAAAAGAAAAACAAGACATTGATTGACGTTCAATAACGATAAGAATATAACGCCCAAATACTGCCTTATGTTAAAAAAAATATTTTTACTCCTTCTAATCGGAACCATAATAGGATGTGGTTCATCAAAACCAGTTATCGTTACTACAAAACAGCCTGTAAACTGGAAATACTCTAAGACAAAACAAAATGACAAGCCGGTAACAAGCGGGTCTAATTCTAATACAATTACGACTTCAAAAACAATGACAACTAATGAATTGATCAAAGCTTACATAGCTCAATACAGTTCTGTTGCCATGGGAAATATGAAAACATATGGGATTCCAGCCAGTATTATTTTGGCACAGGGAATTTTGGAATCAGGAGCGGGAAAAGGAGATTTGGCATTAACAGCCAACAATCATTTTGGTATCAAATGCCATAATGATTGGACAGGAGGCAAGGTTTATAAAGATGATGATTCACTTCAGGAATGTTTTAGAAAATACAATCAAGCTTCTGAATCCTATCAGGATCACGCTATGGTATTGACTGGTAAAAAAAGATATTCCAGTTTGTTTACATTGCCTAAAGGAGATTACAAAGCATGGGCAAAAGGCTTGAAAGATGCGGGATATGCTACAGATCCTAAATATCCTGAAAAATTAATAAGTTATATTGAATCATACAATTTAGGTCAATATGATGCCAAAGTTCTAGGAAAAGAAATTGCAAAAGAAGAGGCAAAAGTATTGCTTAATGACAATTTTAATGTAGATCAAGCGAGTTTATATGAAATTCAAAAAGGAGATACATTTTATTCCGTTTCGAGAAAGTTTAATTTAACGGTAGACGAATTAAAACAGAAAAATAATCTAACAGAGAACACCCTTTCGATTGGTCAGAAGCTAATCGTGAAGTAAGTTATTGGTTATCTATCGGTTTTCAGTTATTGGTTTTTAAAATATAAAAATCCAATAATCCCAAAGTCTAACAATCTAATAATCTAAGAAAGTCAAAAATTTAAAATCATAAATCATAATGATATACCAAAGAAGTAGTCAGCTTTTTGCTGAAGCAGAAAAAGTAATCCCAGGGGGAGTAAATTCACCAGTAAGAGCATTTAAAGCCGTGGGAGGAACCCCAATATTTGTAAAAAGTGCCAAAGGAGCTTATATGCTTGATGAAGACGGAAACCGATTGATCGATTATATCAATTCATGGGGACCAATGATTTTGGGTCACGCCTACGAGCCAGTTGTACAAGCCGTAATTGAGAAAGCTAAACTTGGAACATCTTTCGGGATGCCAACGGAACTAGAAACTCAAATTGCAGCTTTAGCGGTATCTATGGTGCCTAATATCGATAAAATCCGTTTTGTAAATTCAGGGACTGAGGCTTGTATGAGTGCAGTGCGTCTAGCTCGTGGATTTACCAAAAGAGATAAAATTATAAAGTTTGCAGGATGCTATCACGGACATTCTGATTCGTTTTTGATTCAGGCGGGAAGTGGTGCTGTGACTTTTGGAACTCCTAATAGTCCTGGTGTAACTGCAGGAACTGCCAAAGATACTTTGCTTGCTAAATACAATGATTTGGAGAATGTAAAGACTTTAATCGAAGCGAACAAAGATGAGATTGCAGCCATAATTATTGAGCCAGTTGCTGGAAATATGGGATGTATTCCTCCAGTTAAAGGATTTTTAGAAGGATTGCGTGAGTTGTGTACAGCAAACGGAATTTTATTAATCTTTGATGAGGTAATGACCGGCTTTAGATTAGCAAGAGGTGGAGCACAGGAGCTATTAAATATCAATGCAGATATTGTTTGTTTCGGAAAAGTAATTGGAGGAGGATTGCCAGTTGGAGCTTTTGCCGCAAGAGAAGAAATTATGAATTACTTGGCACCATTGGGACCTGTTTATCAAGCAGGAACTTTATCAGGGAATCCATTGGCTATGGCAGCGGGATTAGCGATGTTGCAGGCATTAGATAATGATCGTGAAATTTTTAAGAGACTGGAAGAGAAAACCGCTTATTTAGGTGCAGGTATCGAAAGAGTATTGAAAGCCAATAATGTTGTCTTTACTATTAATAGAGTTGGTTCGATGATTTCAGTTCACTTTGATGCAAATCCAGTAACTGATTTTCAAACTGCTGCAAATGGAGATAATGAAACCTTCAAGAAATTCTTCCATGGATTAGTTGCCGAAGGTGTTTATATCGCACCATCAGCCTATGAAACTTGGTTTATCACTGATGCATTAACTTATGAAGATTTAGATTTTACTATTCAGGCAATAGATAAAGTTTCTAAAACGTTCTAAGTATTCAATAATAAAATAAAAATTCCACTAAATTACGCCAATTGGTTTGGGTAAATTAGTGGATTTTTTGCTTGAGGTCAAAAAGGATTTGATAGGAATTATTTTTTACATTCCTCTTTTTCTTTCTTTCATTTTTTCTTTGTTTTCTTCTCTCATGGTCATCCATTTCTGGTATTGGTCGGCTGATAAAATAGCTTTCATTTTAGCTTCGGTATCTGCTTTCTCAGCTTGTAAAGTATTTTTAAATGCTGTTCTTTCTTCTGGAGTCATTTTATCTCCGCTAGATTTACGTGCCTCTCTTTGAGTTCTTGCATCTTGAGCCTTTGCGCTTTTCTCAGCTAAAATTTTACCTACGGCTTCTTGTTGTTTAGCATCCAAATTCAATTCTTTGGTTAGATGAGCCAAATGTTTTTGTTGGCGTTGCTCAGGAGTCATTTTCTCCATGTCGGCTCTGTTGGGTTTTGTGGTGGTTTCCTGAGCAAATCCTGTTAACCCCATTCCGAATACTAAGGCAATAATTAATTTTTTCATGTTTGTTTTTTTTAAGTTGTTATACCTGTTAGATAATCAGAATGTTAAAAGGTTTAATTCTCTAATGAAAGTTTGATTTTTCCCGATTAAAATACGATTTAAAAATGATAAAACTATGATTATAATCATATTCTGATTGTTAATGTTTTCTGAAATTTGTCTTAGAAATTTTAAAAACAAATCATTATGTATAAATTATCATTTATTGCAGCTGCCCTGTTAATGCTAATTTCTTGTGGGGATAAAAGTAAATCCACAGATAATTCTTCGAAAGAATCCACTTCAGAAGAAGCAACTAAAACTGAAGCAGTTGATCCGTCAACCTACGATCCAAATAGAGGATTAGGAAAATTTACAACAGTTGATTTAGGCGATAAGCTTGATGTGGCTATGGCAAAAAAAGGTGAAGAAATTCAGACCGTAAAATGTTCTTCTTGTCATAAGCTAACAGATGAAAAATTAGTCGGTCCAGGATGGAAAGGGGTTACTTCTCGTCATAAACCGGAATGGATTATGAATTTTATCACAAATCCTGACCCTATGATTGACAAAGATCCAAAACTTCAGGCACAATTAGAAATATGTCTAATGCGTATGCCAAATCAATCTTTAAGTGATGATGATGCAAGACATGTATTGGAGTATATGCGTCAAAATGATGGTGTAAAATAGGTTAGAAAATAGAATAACAACTAACAGAACATATAATGAAAAATAAATTTTTGAAAGGAACTTTAGCTCTAGCTTTAGTTGCTGCTTTTTTTAGTTCATGTAAGCCTAAAGACTCTAATGATGTAGTAAGTGGTGATGCAGCTCAAAAAGCATACGTTGCGCCAGGTAAATACGATGAGTTTTATAATTTTGTGTCAGGTGGATTTAGCGGTCAGGTTTCCGTTTATGGTCTGCCAAGCGGAAGATTGCTTAGAGTAATTCCGGTTTTCTCTGCGGATCCTCAAAGTGGTTACGGATACAATGAAGAAACTAAACCAATGCTAAATACTTCTAACGGGTTTGTGCCATGGGATGATCAACACCATACGGAGTTATCTCAAACAAATGGTGAAGTAGATGGACGTTGGCTTTTTGCCAATGCCAATAATACTCCTCGTATTGCACGTGTCGATTTAAAAACGTTTACTACAAAGGAAATTATTGAATTGCCTAACAGTGCAGGGAACCACTCCTCTCCGTTTATTACAGAGAATACAGAATATGTAGTGGCAGGTACCCGTTTTAGTGTTCCGCCAGATAATGTAAATGGAGATGTGCCAATTAATACCTATAAACAAAATTTTAAAGGCTATTTAAGTTTTGTAAAAGTAGGGAAAGAGGGTGAAATGGATATTGCTTTTCAAATTGCCGCTCCGGGTGTGAATTTCGATTTGAGTCATGCTGGTAAAGGAAAATCTCACGGTTGGTTTTTCTTCTCTTGCTACAATACAGAACAGGCTAACACTTTGCTAGAAGTAAATGCTTCTCAAAAAGACAAAGACTTTATCATGGCTGTAAACTGGAAAAAAGCTGAGGAATACATCAAAGCTGGTAAAGGGAAAAAAGTGGCTACAAAATATGTTCACAACATTTATGATGAGAAAACACATACTGCAAAATCTGAAACAAGAAATGAGGTTTTAGTTCTTGATTCTAAAGATTTCAAAGATATTTGTTATATGATACCTTGTCCAAAATCGCCTCACGGTTGTGATGTGGATCCAACAGGGGAATACATTGTGGGTAGTGGAAAATTAGCAGCCTTAATTCCGGTATTTAGTTTTGATAAATTGCAAAATGCCATTAAAAACAAACAGTTTGATGGTGAGTATGACGGAATTCCGGTTATTAAATACGAAGCTGCTTTACATGGCGAAGTACAAAAACCAGGTTTAGGACCATTGCATACAGAATTTGACGGAAAAGGAAATGCATATACTACATTCTTCGTTTCTTCTGAAGTTGTTAAATGGGATATCAAATCATTAAAAGTGTTAGATAGAGTTCCTACGTATTATTCAGTTGGACACCTTTGTATTCCTGGAGGAGACAGTAAAAAACCTTATGGAAAATACTTGATTGCCTACAACAAAATTACAAAAGACCGTTATTTGCCAACTGGACCAGAATTAGCACAAAGTGCTCAAATATTTGATATTAGTGGTGATAAAATGCAACTGATATTAGATTTCCCAACCATTGGAGAGCCTCATTATGCTCAAGCAGCACCAGCTGATTTGATTCGAAATAATGGACAGTTGAAAATTTATAAAATTGAAGAAAACAAACATCCTTATGTTACAAAAGGAGAAAAAGAATCCAAAATTGTAAGAGAGGGTAATAAAGTTCACGTTTATATGACTTCAATTCGTTCTCACTTTGCACCAGATAATATAGAGGGAATTAAATTAGGTGATGAGGTGTATTTCCATGTTACTAATTTAGAGCAGGATTGGGATATTCCTCATGGATTTGCCATCAAAGGAGCAGACAATGGAGAACTACTGATTATGCCTGGTGAAACTTGTACCCTAAAATGGATTCCTAAGAAAACTGGAATATTCCCATTCTATTGTACAGATTTCTGTAGCGCATTGCATCAGGAAATGCAAGGTTATGCAAGGGTATCTCCAGCAGGAAGTAGTGTTCCGTTAACTTTTAGTATAGGTACAAATTTGCCAGCAGCAAAATAGTATATTAAGGTTGAAATTAATGTTTTTGAACCATTAAGAAGTTAAGAATTTTAAGTGACACAATCTTAATCTGCTTAATTGCTTAGTGGTTCATTTTTTATGTCAATTTTATATTAAGAAATAAATTATGAAAACTTTAAAGATATCTTTATTTTCAAAAGTGATTCTTTTGATAGTGAGCGCCTTGTTTTTTTTCTCTTTGTTGTTCCCAATGTGGAGAATTGAACTTACTGCGCCTCAATATCCAGAAGGATTAGTATTACAATTGCATGCCAATAAAATTGCCGGAGATGTAGATATCATCAATGGATTGAATCATTATATAGGGATGAAAACCTTGCATACCGAAGATTTTGTTGAATTTTCGATATTGCCTTACGTATTTATTTTTTTTGGATTATTTACTTTGGCCATGATCTTTATAGCCAAACGCAAAGGGGTGATTATACTTTTTGTTTCGTTTGTCCTTTTTGGAATTTTAGCAGCTTGTGATTTTTATAGATGGAACTATGAGTATGGACATAATCTGAATCCTAATGCAGCGATTGTTGTACCTGGAATGGCTTATCAGCCACCCTTGATTGGATATAAGCAACTGTTGAATTTTGGAGCCTTTTCTATTCCGGATGTTGGCGGATGGATGTTGATTCTTGCAGGAGTTTTACTTTTTGGTATTTTGGTAAAAGAAAATCAATGGATCCGTAGTATTAGAAAACCGAATATAGGACCAGTTTTATTGTTTCTGTTATCATTTACTCTTTTTTCATGTACTAATTACAATGCAGTTCCTTTGGAATTAAATAAAGATAATTGTGATTTCTGTAAAATGAGCATTGCCGATGGTAAGTTTGGGGCAGAAGTGATTACCCAAAAAGGGAGAGTTTATAAATTTGATGATATTCAGTGTATGGTCAATTATTGTAAAGCAAACCAGGATACAAAAATGAAAGTGTTTTACGTAAATGATTTTACTAAAGAAAATGTTTTAATTCCTGCAGAGACTGCTTTTTTTCTTTCGGGAGAAATGATTCATAGTCCAATGAGAGGAGGAATTATCGCATTCTCATCCAAGAATGAACTTGCAGCAATACAGCCAAAATTTAATGCTAAATCAATACTTTGGGATGTAGTTTATAATAAATAATGTAAAGAGCATACCAGTTAGTTAACTAGGTAAAATCTTTATTCAATAAATATAATTTTTCAATCAGTACATGAAAAATATTTTCTATTTCATTCTTCTTATTTCCACATTGCTTAAAGCCAACGTAGTTGAAGTTGGAGTGAATAAACCCATAAAATCGATAAAAAAAGCCATCGCCATCGCCAAAGTTGGTGATACCGTTTTGGTCCATAAAGGATTGTATAGAGAAGGAAATATAGTTATCGATAAAAAGATTGTTTTCTTAGGGATAGGTTATCCGATACTGGACGGTCAAAAGAAATATGAAGTCCTCTCTGTAAAATCTGATGGTGTAATTGTAGATGGTTTCAAAATAATAAAATCCGGTTATGCAACACTCGAAGATCCCTGCGGAATAAAAGTCTACAATAAAAACCATGTTACCATTCAAAACAACATTCTGGATAATAATTTCTTTGGAATTTATATCCAAAACGGAAGGAATTGCATCGTAAAGAATAACAAAATAAGAGCTTACGGAAAAGAAGAGCAACGCATAGGTAATGGGATTCATTGCTGGAAAAGTGATAGCCTTCAAATTACAGCCAATACAGTTTCTGGTCATCGTGATGGAATTTATTTTGAGTTTGTCACCAATTCTGTAATCTGGAGAAATATTTCGGTAAAAAATATTCGTTACGGTTTGCATTTTATGTTTTCTAATGATGATGCTTATATTTCAAATGTTTTCAAAAACAATGGTGCCGGAGTAGCAGTTATGTTTACCAGAAGGGTAAAGATGTTTAATAATTATTTTGAAGAAAACTGGGGTGATGCCGCTTATGGATTATTATTAAAAGAAATCTCGGATAGCTATATCAGTGGCAATAAATTTATCAAGAACACATCAGGGATTCATATGGAAGGGACGAGTAGAATTCTTATAGAAAGAAATATTTTTGAAGCCAATGGTTGGGGCATGAAAATTCAGGCCAGTTGCATGGATAATGTAATCAAGAACAATAATTTTGTTGGGAACACTTTTGATATTAGTACCAACGGGAGTTTAGTCCTTAATACTTTCAATAGTAATTATTGGGATAAATATGAAGGTTATGATTTAGATAAGAACGGAGTAGGAGATGTTCATTATCATCCATTGAGTTTATTTGCTGTACTTACGGAAAATAACCCCTCAGCGATGTTACTTTTTAGAAGCTTTATGATTACGCTTTTAGATAAATCAGAAAAAATATTACCCAGTATCACTCCCGATAACTTTGTGGATGAAACCCCATTAATGCATTCTTTGTCTTTATGATTGAAATAAAAAATATTAGTAAAAAATTTGGAAAGTTAGAAGTTCTAAATGACATCAACCTAACTTTCAATAGTGGCGAATGTATTGCACTCATTGGCCCAAACGGTTGTGGAAAAACAACCTTAATAAAAAGTGTTTTGGGGATGGTCATTCCGTCTAAAGGAGATGTTTTATTTGATCAAAAATCTATTTTAGGTAAATACAGATACCGTGAGAATATTGGTTATATGCCACAAATGGGACGTTATCCGGATTATATGACCATTGGTCAAATTATCGAAATGATGAAGAAAATCCGCAATTCAAATCAAGAATTAGACGAAGATCTGATTAAAGATTTTGAACTGGAAAAAATGTTTGATAAACCTATGCGAACCCTTTCGGGAGGAACTACCCAAAAAGTGAGTGCCACATTGGCCTTCCTGTTCAATCCAGATGTACTGATTTTAGATGAACCAACAGCGGGTTTAGATCCATTGGCTTCTGAGATATTAAAAGAGAAAATCATCAAAGAAAAGGAGAAAGGAAAATTAATCTTGATTACGTCACATTTATTGAGTGAGCTTGACGATATGATTTCGCAAATAATTTTTATGCAGGAAGGAAAAGTACATTTTCATAAAACAATTGACGATTTATTGCTTTCTGCTAACGAACAAAAAATATCTAAAGCAATTGCTAAAATATTAAAAGAGAAAAAAAATGAATAGAATCATTAAAATTATTCTGCTCGACATTCTTAAGAATAAAATCATCATTGGGTATACCTTAATTTTGGGGCTGCTCTCTTGGAGTTCCTTTGGTTTAGAGGACAATTCTGCCAAGGGTTTGCTTACGATTCTAAACGTTATTCTGTTTACAGTGCCTTTGGTTTCGATTCTTTTTGCAACTATATATTTGTATAACAGTTCAGAGTTTATAGAGCTGTTATTAAGTCAACCCATAAAAAGAAGAAAGATTTGGTTGAGCTTGTTTTTGGGTTTGTCACTTTCTATGGTTTTGGCTTTCTGTGTAGGAGCCGGAATACCGCTTTTGATCAATGCTCCCAACGGGATAGGGACAATGATGCTTATTGTAGGATGCTTGATTTCGGTTGTTTTCGTGGCATTGGCTTTTTTGAGTTCAATTATCACTAGGGATAAGGCAAAGGGAATAGGAATAGCCATTATGACTTGGTTGTATTTTGCATTGCTTTTTGATGGAATAGTTTTGTTCTTACTGTTTCAGCTTTCAGATTATCCTATAGAAAAAGCAATGGTTTTCATAACCGCATTTAGTCCAATAGATTTAGCAAGAATACAAATATTGTTGCAACTGGATCAATCAGCAATGATGGGATATACAGGGGCAATTTTCAAGGATTTCTTTGGTACAACTTTAGGGCTAATAATGTCTTTCTTGTTGTTGTGTTTGTGGGGAGTTATTCCATTTTTTATTTCTTTAAAGAAATTTAAATATAAAGATTTATAATTCTTAGTTGAATTAATGTAGTTGAAAGTCTTGCATCATTTAGATGGTTTTGTCTTGTATCCTGTTGAAAAGAGTTTGTATTTAATGATAAATTTAAGTGGATGAAATCAGATATAAAAAATAGAGCCGATATAGAAAAGTTAGTCAATGTTTTTTATGATAAAATAAAGACTGATACTGAAATAGGTTATTTTTTTTCGGATGTAGCCAAAGTAGATTGGGAAAAACACTTGCCTATAATGTATAACTTTTGGGAAAATATTCTGTTCTCAACCGGTAATTTTGAAGGAAATCCGATGCTTAAACACAAAGAATTGCATCAGAAAAGCAAATTGAATCCAGCTCATTTTCTGCATTGGAATGTGCTGTTTAGTGATACAGTAGATGAGTTGTTTGCAGGTGATAGAGCTACAGAAATCAAACTAAGAGCAAAGAATATTGCTGCAGTTATGATGACAAAGACATTAGAGTAATTGTTTGAAAAAAAAGATTTGAAAAAAGGAAGCCGTCTCAGTTGAGATGGCTTCCTTTTTCAATTTAGTATTTGAATTAATAATACCTTTTATTTTGGAGGCATTAGCACATCACCAATAACATGAATGATTCCATTTGAAGTTGGTATTGAAGCCGTAATTTCGGAACCGTTTACGAAGGTTTTGTCTCCTTTTTTGGTGATTTTTACTTTACCACCAAAAACCATGTCAAACTCCTGACCATCTTGCATGTATTCAGTTTTCAAACTTCCTACATAGGTATGGTACCCCAATATGTTTTCTAAATCTCCTTTTTTCTCTGGTTTGAGTAAGCCTTCAACAGTTCCGGCAGGTAATTTATCAAAAGCAGCATTTGTTGGCGCAAATACTGTAAATGGACCAGCATTGCTTAATGCATCAACCAATCCGGCAGCTTTTATGGCAGCCACAAGAGTGGTGTGGTCTTTGCTTCCAGATGCGACCTGTACAATATTGGGGTTTGAGGCGTCGTCTTTTACTCCAGATTGTCCGGTTCCAGTTGTTTCTGTGCTTTCTGTTGTTTTTGCTTTTTCAGCGTTGGCGTCGTTATTTTGCTTGCAACTCAAGAAGCTCACAAAACTAACAACTAATAATAATTGAATAGTTTTTTTCATGATTATAATACTTTGGTTTATAGAACAAATTACCAAAATATCTGGTTTTTATTTTATGAGTGAAATCATAAAGCAGGATTGTTTTTAACTTTTTTTAGCGAATGATAAGTAGTGATTCCTATACCCGAAAAGAGGATCAAAGCTGTAATAAACAACAGTTCGTTTGCATAGGGTATTGGCGTGTAACTAAAAGAAGCAATCCCTTGTATGGCCAAAATTATTTCATTTATTAAAACTCCAATGGAGAATAAGATTAAACCAAATTTTATTTTTTTTGTAATTAAAATCAAATGGCAGGCATAAATATAAAACAATAGAAATAATGAGATTACAGCCAATAAAACCAAGTGCAAATAGGCGATAACAATAGGTCGGAACCCAAATGCCAGCTGACTTACCGTTGGTAATGTTGACCCTAGTTGTAAAGCTAATTTTATGATTAAGGCAAGACCAACAAAGATTAAAATATAACGTAAGACCAGAGCATAATCTTTTAGAAAACCCTTTCTTGTTTTTGTTAAAACACTAATGAATTTAAACCATACAACGACTTGTATAAACGCTGCTAATACGGTAACACCATAGAGCCATAGCGGTAGTTTTAACCATAATGTAGATAAAAAATAGGCAGGGATACAAGCTATAGCAAATAGAGTAAAAAAAGTTCCGAAAAAAGGATGCTCGGATTTTTTTAGATTTAAAAAACCGTAAAATAAACCCATACAGGCAAAGAAAAACCAACCGTTATATTGAAAATGAAGATAAAAATATACAGATGATAAATAGACATCCTGAACGATATTTTTGCTAATCATCATGTAAGCCAAATAAAAGCTTCCTAAAGAAGATAAGACATTGAACAATAATGCAGCGCAAAACCATTTTTTTGCCAAATAATCATTGTTCAGTTGTTTTAGGTCTTTTATAAATTGATAACAAAAAGTATAACTTACCAAAACAGATAGAGTAGTAAAAATAATAGAAAGCAAATCTAATTTGGGAATAATGTAACTAACTAAAAGGCCGTAGGAACAAACAAGATAGGCAATAATTATAGCCTTGTATTTGCTGCCATTAAAACCATTTATTTTAGTCTGGAGATAATGAATCATTAAGATTATTAAAGTATGGCTTATCCAACCGGAAAAGGCAAAATTGTAATGGGAATGCTGAAGTTTTTTTTGCTCTAAATAAGGAAAATCAAAGCCTATTTTATAGCGCATTAAAACACCAAGAAAAGCAACTATACAAAGATTTAACAGGGAGATTTTAAGCCAGAATTTGATGTTTAACTGCATTTAATAATATATTTTATGGTTGATGATTTCTACTTTGTTGCAAGTATTCATTTTGCATAAAACACGAATTACGGTTTCAACTCTCAAGCCGGTATGATTGGCAATTTCCTGGCGCGTATACGGAATTATTAACCTTGTATCTTTGTTATCAGTATTCTTCTTGCATGAATTTAAAAAAGAAATAATTCGGTGCTCAGGTTTATGGTTGATAATCTCGTTAGATGATTTAGATTTAGAATATACTTTTTGAGCAAGTAGAAATAAAAAAGATTTTTGAACGGATGGATATTCATCAAGAATTTTCAAAAACTTGTCCTTAGATAATTTTATGATAGTGCTGTCTTGAGTGGCAACTGCTTTTGAGGGGTAGGTTCCGTCTATAAATAAAGGAGGTTCACCAAATCCTTCTCCGCTGCAAAAAAGTCCTTGTGTGTATTCTTTACCCTCAAGATTTAGATTAAACATTCGGACTCCTCCATCAATTATTTGATAATAGAAGTTCGCCGATTCTTCTTCTTCAAAAATAACTTCGTTTTTTTTGTATTTTTTAGCAACTGCTCCCCATGTAAAAAGTAAATCTATGTCTATTTGCATAAGCTTTAAGGTTTTAGAGATGTCTAGTAAAACAAATTTATTGCCGATAAAAATATAAATTTACAAAATTTAATTGTATGATTTTTATCATGTTATGTTTTTTGGTGATGTAATAAGCAGATACTGAGCATCATTAATTTCTTATCAAAAAATAACTTAAATAACTGACATTTATCATGCAATTTTAAAAAGTGGAGTTCTATATTTGTGGTGTGAAAAAACTTATATTCATACTCATTCTAGCTATTTTTCTAAAGCCAATTTTCCCGGTAATAGAATACATGGTCAATTATGAATACATTTCAATGGTACTTTGCGAAAACAAAGCAAAGCCAATGATGCACTGTAACGGAAAATGTCATTTGATGAAAGAATTGGCCAAGGCTAATGATAATGATAAATCAGATCCTTCAGATAAAAAAGGCTATACTCCTGTTGTCGAGCTGTTGTTTTTTCAAGAGATTAATGCTATTTCGCTTTTTTCATTATCTCTTTTAGATAAAGAAAAAATGAACTACAATTATTCTAATTTGTATTCTAATATGCATTTGGAATATCTTTTTAGACCACCCATTTTTATATCTTAAATTTTTAGGTTTCTACCGTTTGGATTTTTTCAAAGGGCAGAATTCTTATGGAATCAATTGTTTGCTTTTTTTTAGAATGTCAAACATTATCAACATTAAATTTAAAATATAAAAAACACTCAAAATGAAATTTCGATTCAAAAAAAATATTCTATTATTACTATCTATTCTATCTATTCTTGCTATTGCATCTTGTTCTTCTGACTCTAACGAACCTGTCGTGAATGAACTGGAAGGATTAAACAAATTCCAAGAAGTAACAAATACAACCCATACCATCGAGTTATATAAGCGCAAAGGTGGTTTAGAACAAGGATTCAACGAAGTAGCCTTTAGAATCAAGGATAATGCAACGGGAGAATATGTAAAAAATGCAACAGCAAGTTGGATGCCAGTGATGCACATGACTTCTATGACGCATTCTTGTCCTAAATCGGCAATTGAAAAAAAATCTACAGAAGGAACATTATATGAAGGGTATCTTGTTTTTCAAATGGCACAAAATGCAACGGAATACTGGGATTTAAAAATTGATTATACCATCAAAGGAGTAGCTTATTCAGTTACTTTTAAAATTGATGTTCCAGCTTCATTAAAAAGAAGAATTAATTCTTTTAAAGGTACGGATGGTATGAGATATATAGTTGCCTACGTAGAACCTCATCAGCCTAAAGTTGCGGTAAATGATGTAGAAGTGGCAATTTTTAAGATGCAGGATATGATGACTTTTCCAGTTGTGGATAATTTAAAATTGAAAATAGATCCAAGAATGCCAAGCATGGGAAATCATAGTTCTCCCAATAATGTAGATCTGACACAAGCTGTTGCAGGTAAATCGTATAAAGGCAAATTGGCACTTACAATGACAGGTTATTGGAAAATAAACCTGCAATTGTTGAACGCTAATAATGAAGTTCTAAAAGGGGAAGCAATTACTGATGCGGTTCCTGAAAGTAGTATTTACTTTGAAATAGAATTCTAATAAGAATTAAAAGGCCAAATTATCGATTGCGATTTTTGGCCTTTTTTCAAAATTGTAAATCCGTTTTAAATTAAGTAGGATAGGATTACTATCATTAATAACGTTTGTATGGGTCAAATGATTGTGTACAAACCAATATTTTCGTTCAATGAAAAAACCAATATTTTTCCTTTTGGTGAATTTCTTTATTTCAATAACTCTTTTTGCGCAACAAGAACAGCAGGACTCAATTGCTCCCAAAACATTGAATGAAGTTATTGTAATTGGAAAAAAAACAAAGCTATATCAAAAACAAAGCAAACCATTAGCATCTATTGATGAATACCTCCAGCAGTCTGCCAAAGTAGATATGATTAAAAGAGGAGGTTATGCTTGGGAACCGATAATCAATAGTATGGCGACTGAAAGAACACTTATCACTATAGATGGGATGCGAATCTTTGGAGCTTGTACAGACAAAATGGATCCTATAACTTCATATGTAGAAGTTTTAAATCTGGCTGAGGCCACAGTGGTTTCGGGACAACAAGGAGGTTGTCATGGCGCTACAATTGGTGGTGCTATTGATTTGAAAAAGAATCAAAGCAGTTTCACGAATTTAGGATGGAAAACTGATTTTAATGCTGGTTATGAAACCAATGGGAATCAAAAAATTGCAGGGGCCGTTGTCAATTTTGTAGACAAATCATTTTATATCGACACTGATTTTATGTTTCGAAAAGCGGATAACTATTTTGCGGGAAATAACAAAGAAATAGAATTTTCCCAATTTCAAAAGTTTAATATTTCGGCTTCATCAGGAGTTAAGTTAGATGCGAATAAAATGCTAAAGGCATCAATTATTTATGATAGAGCAACAGATGTGGGATATCCCGCTTTGCCTATGGATGTTTCTTTGGCAGAAGCATTGATAACTTCTCTGAGTTATGAATATGTTCCTGTTGCAAGCACTATTCAATCTTGGGAAACCAAGTTGTATTACAATACGGTTACACACGTTATGGATGATACTAAGCGTCCTAATGTGCCAATTCATATGGATATGCCGGGTCGGAGTGATACATATGGAATGTATTCTAAAGCAAAAGGTGTTTTTGGCAAACATAATTTTACTGCAGATGTGAGTTCATTCTACAATCGTTCTATTGCCGAAATGACAATGTATCCTAATAATCCAAACGAAAACATAATGTTTATGTACACTTGGCCAGACGTTAGGACTTTGTATTACGGATTGTTTCTGGAAGATAACCTAGTATTGAATACGAATTCTAGTTTACTCTTTACCGCAAGTATTGCCAGTCATAGTAATAAAGTTGCTAGTCAGTTTGGATTAGAAAGTTTACAGATTTTTTATCCTAACATGAATGCTACTAATAATAGAATTCTAGGTAGTTTTTCAACCCATTATAACTATAGTCACAGCGGTTTTGAATGCGGTTTGGGATTAGGATATGGAGAACGGGCACCATCCGTTTCTGAGGGTTATGGATTTTACTTATTCAATAGTTTTGATGGATACGATTATATAGGAAATCCAGAACTGAAAAACGAACAATCCTTAGAATCGAGTATGTCTTTTGGCTATTCAAAAAGTAAATGGAGTTCGAAACTATCGGCAACAGTTTTTTATATGCCCAATTATATAGTAGGCACACCAGACCCTAGTTTAATCCCGATGACCATTGGAGCCAATGGAGTCAAAATATTCACAGCTCTAGATTATGCGACTCTGTTTAATATGGATTTGAATTTGGAATATCAAATTTTAGAAACCTTAAAATGGCAAGGGCAGATGGTGTATGCCTATGGAAAGGATTGCAATAATAGGAATTTGCCTTTTATAAGTCCGTTTAGTTATTCGAGCGCTTTTAATTATTTAAAAAATCGATTTTCGGCAACCCTAGCGGTTGTTGGAAATGCTACTCAATCGCAATTCAGTCCGTACTATGGTGAAAATAGAACACCAGATTATGCTATTCTAAACAGTTTTATAGGTTATTCTTTTTATGTGAAAAACAACAAATGGAATGTTAGGTTAGGAGTTGAGAATATTTTTGATGCTTACTATTCAACTTTTTCAAGTTGGAATAACATTCCGAGCAAAGGAAGAAATTTTGTTTTGAATTTAAATTTTGGATTGTAATATAAACAAGATGAAATTGTCGATACGCTTTATTCGCTGCTTATAGAGATTTGAAAAAGAGAGAAGCTTAAGTATTAATTTTGCCATTATTTCCTCATTATTGTGTGATTAGGAAATAATGGCAATTTTTTTGTTTAGGAATTAAGGCTTTTCTCTACCTATAAATCTTTCTTTACCAGTCAGGAAGTTTATGGCTCTTGTGATGTTTTTATCGAGGGTTTCTTTGGTTTTTAGTCTTGATAAATACCGTATAATTTCCTGTTGTAGAGAAGTGGATAATTGTTCAAAGACCAAATTTGCTTCTTGATTAGCTTTTAGTGCTGTTGCAAAATCATCAGACATTTCAATTGCTCTGCTTTCAGGATCAAATGAAACGGTAATTGAAATGATTTCCCCAATTCGTTTTGGGGAATTTTTTAGCATGGTAGTATTTATGTATAGCCGCCATTCACCACTGTACTTCACCAGAGTTTGTTTATATGGGTGGTTGTTAATAGTACCTCTTATAGGAATGTGGCCTTTGTCCTTACCTGCTTGCTCAAAAATGCTTTTGAGGATTTTATCGGGAACAAAAACGAACGGGTTTATCCCGATAATTTCAATTTTTGCTTCAAATGTTATTGTATTGTGTTGTTTCATCTTTTGGATTATGGTTCGATTTCGAACGCTTATGATTTAAATTCGAGTTATCGGTTAGAGAAGAAATTTACTGTAGCAGCGTGAGATCGGGGAGCGCTTTTCTAAAATAAAATGTAGTTTAATGCGTCTCTTAAGTAGCTATTATCTCTTTGTGCTTTTATTCTCAATATTTTTTTTAAGATCTATTAACCGTTGTTTTACATTAGTTTGTAAATTATTCTTTGCAAATTTTGTAAATAGGTTAAACGGAAATCTTAGCGAAAATGAATATAGAAAAACTACTTCTGTTTTATCATTAGGTATTTCATTAAATGTCCATGAACCTAAAAAGGATTTGAATATAAAAGGTCCTTTGGTCATTTTTATAGCAGTGACTTTTGGTCGGTTGTAAGTCACATATTCGGTTACCATACCCATTCCGTTTTTAGCAACACAGTATGCTTTAACTCCTTTTTCTGCTTTGATAGCTCCTTCAATTAAGTCTGCTTTTTTTAAAAATGTATCCCAATTTAACCGTTTATTATAGTTTTGAGTATAATCGAAAACAGACTCTGGTTTTTCGAGAATTAATATAGATTCTGTAAATTTTGTGGCTTTCATTTATTCTAAGGTATGATTACAAATCGGTGTTATGTTTTCGAGAGAAAATTTACGATATGTTTGCGAGCGGATTCACTCCGATAATTTCAATTTTTGCTTCAAATGTTATTGCATTATGTTGTTTCATCTTATGGTTTGTGATGAAGTTAAGCTTTATTTTTTTATTGATGATAGCTAGGGTTTACAATTTTTATTGAATCTTATGATTATTGTACTATTCTTCTACTTTTTCGGGTTCAATCATTTCTATCCAGGAAAGGAAAAATTTATAGCCCAAGGTCAGGATAACAGCACCTAGGAATAAGCCAATGAATCCGTTGTATATGAAACCTCCAATGGCGCCAAGAAATATTACGAGCATTGGAGCAGGTGGATTCCCTCTTCCCAAAAAGATTGGTTTCAGGATATTATCAGAAACCAAGGTGATACCTATCCAAATGGCAAGAATAGTAGCTGTAGTAGTATCGGTAACCGAAAACATATAGATAACAACAGGAATGGCAATAGGACCAATACCTACTTGTATGGTAGCAAGGATAAGACAGATAATAGTAAAAATTCCAGCAAAAGGTACGCCTGCTAAAAAGAATCCTACTCCAACCATTAATGATTGAATTAAGGCTACTCCCAAAAATCCTTTTACAACATTGCGAATGGTGGCAACGGTGATAAAAGCGTAGTGTTCGCCATTTTTACCTATTAATTTGATGAAGATATTTTTAGAAACCGATGTTAAGGATTCAGAATACAATAATAATCCCATAGCAATGATAATGGATATGATGAATTGTAAGATGCCTTTTCCTATTCCTGCCAAGGCAAGTAATAACCATTCGCCAACTACTTTTAACTGGTCAGAATATTTAATTATGACCTTAGAAACGTCTACTGAGGCAGTTTGCCAAATCTCTAGTATGGGTTTCGTGATAGTGGGCCAGTTCTTGGTGCTTTCTCCCGGTGGTGGAATCAGGTGCCCGTTTGATTGGTAGGAAGTGGTAAAGTTATTGATCTCTTCATATAAGGATTGGGTTACCAATATGCTGGGAATTACTAAAATGCTGATTAATAGTAAAGCCATAAAAATAATGGCAAAAATCTTTTTGCCTCTAAATATTTTAACTATCGATTCGTATATGGGACTCATAGCCACGGCAATAACAATAGCCCATACAATGATTAAAACAAAGGGTTTCAGGATGTCATAACACCAACCGATTAACAAAAATAGTACTCCAAGGCGTATAATGGTGTCTGCTATTTTTTCGAAATTAAAACTGTTGAAATTTGAGTTGTTTTGATTCATAAGCGGATATTTTTTGATGAATAAAAAAACAGAAAATTATTATTAAGCTAATCTAGTTAAATTGTAGTAATTATCAGTATTAAATAATGATGTCTTTTGTGATAAATTTATGGTTTTTGAAATACTAATTTAACCTCGGTTGGTTACATACTTTTAAATTAGGGAGTGAGAAGCTACTTTTTTATGCTAAAATTTTCCAAAAAAATGGTTTGTTACCAGATGAATTAAATCTCGGTTTCGTATTTTTACTAGATTGATATTTTTGTGTAGATCAAGGATTTAATCAGTATATTTCAGTTAGATCAAATTCTATAAGCTATAAAAGGGATTAGATGCAATGTGTATATTGTAAAATTGATTGGTAATGGTCAATAAAGATGTGTAAATTCCATATTCGATAAAAAACAAAAATTATTTGCATATGAAAATAGCGCTTTATTCTAATGAATTTCCGCCTAATATTTATGGTGGAGCTGGAGTTCATATTGATTTTTTAAGTCAAGAATTGGCTAAACTAACTCAAGTTGAAGTTAAGTGTTTTGGTGACCAAAATGAAGACAAGGGATCCATGCATATTGAAGGAATTAATTCTTGTTTGAATAAGAGTGATGATCCCGAAAACGAGCACATTAAGATGTTTCATAATTTAAGTAGAAATGTCGAGATGGCACAAGCGACTCCAGATGCAGATATTATTCATTGCCATACTTGGTATACGCATTTGGCGGGAGTCTTTAGCAGAGAATTATTGCAAGTACCGTTGATATTGACAGCGCATAGTTTAGAAACACATCGCCCTTGGAAATATGAACAATTAGGGAATGGCTATTTTATGTCCAGATGGCTTGAAGCCAATGCCTATAAAACTGCGGATGGTGTGATAGCGGTAAGCGAACAAATGAAAAAAGATGTCATTGAAGCCTATGGAGTAGATCCCAATAAAGTTACTGTAATCCATAACGGAATTGATTCTGAGTTTTACAAACCAACTTTTGATGATAATATATTGGCAGAATACGGGATTGATCCAAATATTCCGTTTGTGCTTTTTGTAGGTCGAATTACACGTCAAAAAGGAATTTCGTTATTAGTAGAAGCAGCTCAACATTTTAATAGAAATTGTCAAATTGTACTTTGTGCCGGTGCTCCCGATACTGATGAAATTGCTGTTGAAACTGCAATGCTTATTAATCAGCTTAAGGCGAAAAGAGATGGGGTGATTTTAATTGCAGAAATGCTGCCTCGTGAAAAAGTCAAAGTGTTATATAGTCATGCCAGAGTTTTTGCTTGTCCCTCGTTGTATGAACCTTTTGGAATTATCAATCTAGAAGCTATGGCATGCGGAACACCAGTAGTGGGAAGTCATGTGGGCGGAATTCCTGAAATAGTGGTAGAAGGAGAAACAGGATTTTTGATTCCGTTTGAAAGTTTTTCGAGGACAGATCTTAATCCAACTGACCCGAGAAGTTTTGAGAAAGCATTTGCTGCGAAAGTGAATATATTGCTGGATAATGAAAAATTAGCAACAACTATGGGTAAAGCGGGGCGAGTTCGTGTTTTAAAACAATTTAACTGGGAATCTATAGCTAGAATAACGTTTTGCTATTATCAGGAAGTAATTGCCAGATTTCAAAAAGAACAGGTTTAAATAAATGTCTAACCACAAAGTGTACAAAATATTTGCAAAGGTTTGTGAGCCTTGAGATTTTCAATGTACACTTTGTGGTTATAATTTTTATTCAATTTCCTCTAAATAAATTATTTTTTTAGAAACGGTTCCTCTTTCAAATAAACGTATGAATTTGAAAGCACTACTAACAAAATATCCAGGATTTGAAATTAATCGGGCTACTTCAGTGATTTTGACATCTCTCTCCTGTATGGTGGCTTCTCTTTGATGTTCCGGAAGAGCCACAAACTCATTAGCAAATTTCCAAGCGCCATCTCTTGCAGTTTTCATGCTAAAGTCAATAACGATATTGTCAATTTTACCCAATACTTTTAAAACAATAGTCATAGCAGGCCAAATTTTAGTTAAGGCTTTTTCTACGTTAGCCACGAGATCACTAAGAATGGTATTGATTTGATCGAAGTCTGATTTTAAGGTTTCAATGTTTTCTACAGTACTAACACGGGCAGAGGCTATTCCCAGATCTAGATTTACGTGAGCGTTGATTCCGAGTAATAGATGTTGCACAACGATAGGCCAAAAGATTTCGGTTTTTTGAAAAGAGAATTCCCAACACCCGGAAGGTTTTTCGTTTTTTTGGTATTGATAATAGGCGTCTAAATACCGATTAGCAAAAATAACATCCAGTTTTTCCATTCTTGGTCCATCTTGAAACAAACCATTGGCGATTCCATCTCTTATCTTATAAGTTACTTCTCGATACAATGCGGTAAATAAACCTATGGCACTTTGTTCTTGTTTTGATGTTTCTATTATTTCATCCAAAAACTGAATGACTTCCTCTATGGTGTTGGCTTGTTTCATACTCATCGATTTTTTAATGCTGTGTTGAATTATGCTATGGGTCAAGTCTAAAATCAAAACAATATTTAGTTCGATGTTTTTATAGAAGCTTAAACCGAAAAATTATGGTGGCGAATATAATTCATTTTTCGGTTTGTTAAGCTGTTTTTTCTTACGTATTTCATTTGTGAAATTTGTTATTTGATTGTCATTGATAGTTGTTTCTACAAGTCATTCGGCACTATTGATTTTTTAGAAGAAGTGTCTTTGTTGTAGTTTAAATCTGTATATATTTACGTTCGAAATAATAAAAAACGGCTTGGCTGTATGTCTTCAAGATTTACAAGTGCTGACCAATAATTTAAAATAAAAAAGAACATGAAAAACAATTGGATTCATCATCCTGTAATTTTAAAAGGCAATGAAGTAGAATTGATTCCTTTGGAGTCAGCACATTTAGATAGTTTGTTTCTTGCGGCATCTAATAAAGAAATCTGGGAACTAACATCTGTAGATTATTCTGTTAAGGAAATTTTTTATCCAAATTTCAATAGTGCTTTGAATGAAAGAGAGAACGGGAGCGTTTATCCTTTTGTAATAATTCACAAAAGTTCTAATACAATTATAGGAACTACAAGATTACTTGAAATATGTCCCAATGACAAGAAAATAGAAATAGGGGTTACCTGGATTATGAAAGAGTTTTGGGGAACAACCGTAAACTTAGAAAGCAAATTGTTATTACTAGACTATTGTTTTAAAACTTTAGAAGCGAATAGAGTTCAGTTTAGGGCAAAAGATAATAATCTGCGATCAAGAAGAGCAATAGAAAAGATTGGCGGAGTGTTTGAAGGAATTTTGAGAAAAGATAAAATCGAACCTAATGGAGTACCAAGAAACACGGCTTTTTACAGTATTTTGAATAATGAATGGGAAAAAGCAAAGGAGAGTATTGAGGAACAAATAGCTGTGAAAGTTTAATTCAGAAGTTTTGAATAAAAAATATTAGCTCTATCTGAATTTATTAAAATTTCCGAAGTAGTATTCAATAGGATCGATAAAGTTTGCGTTTGAGAAAAGTTTTATTTGAGATAATTAGTACAGAAAATGTAACAATTTATAACAAAGGAGTCTAACTGTACATTAACTTAAAATAATCAACTAAAATGGTAACAGAAATTCGAACATACAAATTAAAAAAAGGGTTAAGTGAAGACTTTCAAAAAATATTTATAGAAGTAGGCTTGCCAATGTTAAAACGGTGGAAAGTAAATGTGGTAGATTATGGCCTGTCATTAGTCGATAATGAAAGTTTTTATGTTATAAGAGGTTATGATAGTGTTGAACAACGTAAAAAAAGTCAAGAGGAGTTCTACGGTAGTGATGAATGGATCAACGGACCAAATGATTCCGTAATGAATTGTATTGAGACCTATAATACGGTAGTAATAGAAAATGAAAAACTATCGATAACTAGATTATCGAGCGATTTAGAATAAAGAAAAAATGAATTAAAAAGACTTATTGTCAATTAAATTAAAATAGAATTTGAGCCCTGAACGAATAAGTTTCAGGGCTTTTTTTTGCTTAAATCTGAGCTATTGGCATACTGTTTTTTGAGAGAAGAGGTCTTGTCTGCGCGCTTTTTTTTTAAAATAAGCTCGTTTGCTCCTCATTTTGAGTCTTTTTGATAAAAAACTAAGTGGGTAAGATAGTATTGCTGGTTTATTTTGCCTCTTGAAGTAATCATTTAAATATTTTGTTATTTTTTTTGAATGTATTTTTTTAAGTGTAATTTATTACTAAATATATAATCAATTGCTTTAAATGGTAAAATAAATTCAAAAGATAATATAGTATCAAAAAATAGAATATTTATTTTTGACTTATTTTCTTATAAAATATAATTTGTAATATTTTAGATGTCAAAAAGTTTGTTTTTTGCGATTTTATTGGGTTTTAATCCAGTAAAATCAATACTTGATGAAAAATAAAGTGAATGGCGAAAATTGAGATTATAATTAAATGATGAAATATTAACATAAATATTGATTTGATGTAAAGGTGTTTTACGTAACTTTACGAAGTCTTTTATTTACAAAAGATATCTATTTATTAATATTAAACTTATAATTTATGAAGCATTCTTTATTTTTGAAAAAGCTTTATGACATCAAGTTTTCGCTATCCTTGTTCTTTGTTATAGGACTCGGTATTCTAAAAGTTGATGCACAAGCCCCCCCTTCGTTTACCTACGAAGTTTACAAATCGGGATTCGATCAGGCAGTTGGTTCTGTTTTTGATGCCCAAAACAATCTTTATGTCTGGGAAAAGTCTGGAAGGATTTGGCGAATTGCACCAAATCAAGAAAGGACTGGTTCTACGCCATTGATTGATTTATCGGATGAGGTATACAACTTAGACGATCACGGATTATTGGGATTTGCTCTGGATCCTCAATTTGCGAGTAACGGATATGTTTACCTATGGTACTCAGTAGAGCGTTCTGTTTTGTATAATGAACCAGGAATTCCAAAAGATTCTGCTGGAGCTACACAAGGAAGATGTACTCGTTATACGGTAATTAACGGAGTTGCCGATTTGAATTCCAGAAAAGTCTTGCTAGGAGCTGTAAAAGGAGATGGACCACCTATTATGGGTATTACACATGGTGTGGGTAGTTGTTTCTTTGGGAACGATGGTTCGTTGATGCTTACAGTGGGAGATGGTTCCTTAGGAGATGCTTATGGTCCAGAGGGTATTTCCAGAGGAGTTATTACACAGGAAATGTCTAATCTATTACAGCTTAGATCTCAGAACATCAATTCATTTAGTGGTAAAATATTGCGTCTAAATAAAGAAACAGGAGAAGGTATTCCTAGTAATCCTTATTATGATGCTTCTATTCCAAAAAGCCCTAAATCTATTATGTATGCCAGTGGGTTGAGAAATCCTTATAGAGCAACATGTATTCCTAATACTGCTTTAGGAGCTAACCACCCTGGTTTTGTATTGATAAGTGATACAGGAGAGAACACTTGGGAAGAAGTGGCTCTTTATACCAATTTTGCGGATAACGGAGGATGGCCTTATTACGAAGGTTTTGATCGCGGAAGAGTAAACGGACAAATAGCTTACCCTCTTCCAGTACCAGCCGTTAATTTTAGAAGTCCTTTGTATTCATGGCCTCATCCATTTAACCCAGTAGAAAATGGTAATGTTGGGAAAATAAGAGTAAATGGTCAGCCAGTACTTGTGACAGCCCTAAATAACTCACCAAATTATGAAGGTACCTCTTCTACCGGGAATACTTTTTATCCAGACGGAATTATAAATGACAGATATAATAATCTTCTTGATAATGCAGTTCTGGTAGCAGATTATACTCAAGACAAAGTAAGAGCAATTTTGTATAATGGAGTTAATGGGGTTGTGGATTTCGAAAATCCAAAAGGTATTATAGGAGCAGGTACCCGTGGAGGTGTTGTGAGTTTGCAAACCAATCCTTATGATGGTTATATCTACGCAGTAGATTACACAGGAAGTATATGCCGTTTAAAATTGGCAGGAAATGCAGTTCCGGTGGCAAATATTAGAACATCTTCGCCAACTTCTTCAGCTACAAATAGTATTAGTGTACAATTATACAGCGATCAATCGTATGATGCTGATGACGTACAACTTTCTTATTTCTGGGATTTTGGAGACGGACAGACTTCTACATTGATTAATCCTGCACATACATTTACAACAGGTGGCAATGCGCCAGAATATAGAACTGTTACACTTACAGTAAGAGATCCTCATAATAATGTTGGTACGACTACATTGAGAGTGAATTTAAATAATTTACCTCCGGTAATTCCGGCTATTATAATCAAAGACAGTAATAACAATGAAGTAAATAGTATTGGTATAGGTACAGGATATCCAAGGTTTTTAAACGTAACTTTTGATACTAATGCATATGATGATCATGATGCAGCCACTGATCTTACTTATGAATGGTCTTTGAACAGACATCATAACAGTCACGTACACGCAGGTAGTAAAATCACAACAAAATCAGGTACATTTTTATTAGAGCCTGAAGGAGGTTGTGGAGAAGGTGCTACTTATTGGTTCCAAGTAGTAGTAAAAATAACAGATCGTAATGGTGCAGTAAGTACACTGCAAAAAAATATTTATCAAAGATGTACAGATTTGCTTCAGCAGACTATAACAGTACCGCCAGTTGCCAATAAATATTTATCAGAAACAAGTTTTGCTTTAAATGGTACCAGTACTTCTGGTTTGCCAGTAGATTATTTTAGAGTTTCAGGACCTGTAACAATCAATTCACTTACAGGAATAGTGACCCTAACAGGTATTCCGGGTCCTGTAGAAATTGTTGCAGTACAAGCGGGTAATGCACAATATGGTAATGCATATCCAGTATCTATTAAATTTGATGTTATAGGACAGCCTAAAATTATAAGTACTACAGAAGGTTCAAGATGTGGAGCTGGACCAGTAACTTTAAGTGCTACTGCAACATCTGGTACTTTGGCATGGTATAATGTAGAAACAGGAGGATCTCCAATTGCAACAGGTAATTCTTTTACAACTAATATTACCCAAACAACTACATACTATGTTGTAGCAACAGATAATGGCGTTCCTTCTGCAAGAGTACCAGTATTGGCTAAAATAGCAGGAAAATCTCTTCCATTTACTGAAGACTTCCAAGGGAATGGATTGCCAGAAGGATGGACGGTTCTGAATACAAACGACCCAAGCAAAACATGGTTACAAAGAAACTACGGAAGAGGTAACGAAGCGACTAAAAAATCTTTTGCTTACTATAATTACTATGGAAGTCCTGATTTTGTAAATAATCAAGTTGTAGAACAAGATGAATTACGTACACCGGGAATTGACCTTTCCAGAGCTAATGCAGCATTGTTAAACTTTGATTTAGCCTATGCTTACAATAATGCGGATGATGGATTAACGGTATTGGTGTCTACTGATTGTGGTTATACTTTTACTAAAACCAGTTATGAAGTAAAAGGTATAAATCTTGCAACAGCAGGAAATAATAACAGTAGTTTTTATCCAAATTATGATAATGAATGGAGACAATGTTCAGTAGACTTAACGGCTTACATTGGTAATCCGAATGTTATTGTAGCGTTTAGAAACACTCCTGCTTATGGAAATAATATTTATATCGACAATGTAAAAGTTACGAACGAAGTGATGGCTCCAGTAGCTTCTTTTACATCACCTAATAAGATATGTGTAGGACAGTCAACTACATTTAATAATACTTCAGTAGGTGGAGGTACTTTGACTTATTCGTGGACTTTTAGAGGTGATCAAGGTGCCGTTCCAAGTATTACAACATCAACTCTTAAAAATCCAAGTGTTACTTATGGTGGAATAGGATGGGCAATGACTACATTGACAGTTTCGAATTCTAGAGGAACCAGTCAGGTATTTACTTCACCATGGATTTATGTAGACCAATGTCCAGTTGATACACAAAAACCAAGTACTCCAGTTTTATCAAAAACAGGAATTGCTCTTAATTGGACAGCTTCTACAGATAATGTTCAAGTTACAGGTTATGATATTTTCAAAGATAATGTTCTTTTAGCTTCTATCAACGGAACCAGCTATACACCAACTGGTTTAGTAAATGGAATAACTTACAGATTCAAAGTTAGAGCTAAAGATGCAGCTAATAATTTATCTGATTTTAGTAATGAGGTTGATGTTACTTTTTCAAATGAAGTAGAAACTGCACCAGTTGCTAATTTTACAAGTCCTGCTGAGATTTGTTCTGGACAATCAGCTACTTTTACTGATAGTTCTACAGGTGGTAATTTAACTTATTTATGGACTTTTAGAGGAGATCAAGGTGCCGTTCCAAATATTACAACATCAGCACTTAAAAATCCTAGTATTACTTGTAGCGGAACAGGATGGGTATTGGTTTCATTGTCAGTAACAAATTCAAAAGGAAACAATTTAAAATATTCTAATTGGATTCAGTTAAAAACTTGTGCAGATACACAAAAACCTAGTACTCCGGTTTTATCAAAAACAGGAACTACTCTTAATTGGACAGCTTCTACAGATAATGTTCAAGTTACAGGTTATGATATTTTCAGAGATAATGTTCTATTAGCTTCTATCAATGATATAACTTATACACCTACAGGTTTAGTAAATGGTACCACTTATAGATTCAAAGTTAGAGCTAAAGATGCAGCTAATAATTTATCTGATTTTAGCAATGAGATTGATATTACTGCAAGTGAAGTAGAAACTGTACCAGTTGCCAATTTCACTAGTCCTGCTGATATTTGTTCTGGACAATCAGTTACTTTTACTGACAGTTCAACAGGTGGTAATTTAACTTATTTGTGGGCTTTTAGAGGAGATCAAGGAGCTGTACCAAATATTACAACATCAGCACTTAGAAATCCTAGTATTACTTGTAGCGGAACCGGATGGGTATTGGTTTCATTGTCAGTAACTAATTCAAAAGGAAACAATTTAAAATATTCTAATTGGATTCAGTTAAAAACTTGTTCAAATGGTGGTGGTCAACAAGGATCAGTAGTGCCAGTGGCATCATTTACAATTCCATCAAGAATTTGTATTGGTCAATCTGCAGTATTTGCAAATACCTCAACAGTAGACAATGCTAATACTTATTTATGGACTTTTATAGGTCCTAATTCTGAGACTTTAGCAACGCAGACAACAAGGGATGCAAATTATGTATTTCCATTTAACAACGGAACTTGGGTAAAAATCAAACTTAAAGTTACTAACTCAGTTGGAAGTAGTGAAAAAGAGTCTGAATGGATTTTAACTCAAAACTGTACTACTGCAAAATTAGTAAGTCAAAAATCTGTTGTTGAGGTAAATAATATCAAAGTAGACGATGTAATCGAAACAAATGATATTGTATTGTCTCCAAACCCAAACAAAGGTTTGTTAAACATAAGCTCTACTCAAAGTGATATTACCAAAGTAAATATTTTTGATGCAGTAGGGAAATTAGTTTTCGAGACTGCTAATGAAAATAAAGGTAGAGCAACTCAGTTAGATCTTGCGCACTTGACAGATGGTGTGTATGTTGTGATTGTAAATACTACCGACAAAAGTTTTAGCAAGAAGATTGTTATTAAGAAATAAATAAGGTTCTTTTTATAATTAGTTTTGAAGACCGCTCTTTCTATCCAGAAAGGGCGGTTTTTTTGTATGATACCTTCAAGTATTGTAATGGTATCTTTCTATAGAGATAATTGTTTTGGGAAGGATTTTACAAATGAAATAAATCAAAAAAGCCTCTCTACATTCGGACTTGCCCAACGAGAAACCGGCGAAGCAATTTCCATAAGGAATTCCATAGTGCTGTTTTTTTAAATTAATGAATGAAGAAATTACTCATAGAGAGCTAATGAAGTATTTTTCTGTAGTACAAATACAGTATATTTGTTTTTTAAAAGTAATAAACGAAGTATCCAATGAGCTTGCTTTTATAACGTAAGTAGTAGTTAAAATAGGATTGTAGTTCTTGATAAATTAATACCATTCCTAAGTTTTGGAAACTTTTAATATATGAACCCCCATATTATAGAATACAGCAAATGAAGAAATTTATATTAGTTATTGTTTTATTATCTGTTGGTTTATCTTCTTGTAAGGATAATGCAGAGAAAAAAGAATCTCAAACGAGAAGCCAAAAGAGCGGACAGGATGAAAATGAAAAAAAATACAGCAGCAATTTTGAAAAGGAAATTGAAACAGATGGTCTAACCACATTGTATGCCGCATTCAATGAGAATAGTTCTGAAGGAATAAGGATTTCGACCAATAAATCAAATGGAGATAATAAGTTTTTTCTTTCTGAGGATAAGAATTTTATTCTTGTTTCAAAATATAAAAAAATTGAAAAGCATTTTAAACTTATTCAAAAAGATACCTTACTCACCAATGAATTTACATATGCAGCGATAGATCCTAAAAGTCTTGAAAAAAAGAGGATTGGAAATAAAGATTTTATTCTCCTGTCGGTTCGGGAACAATTTATGGGCAATGCTGTTACAGAAGTAAGTGTGACTTTTTTTATGCTGGATATTGATAGTTTTAAATCGTATACTCTTTTATATAGTGGTGAATATTCTTTGAGATGTAGCGATGAATGTATAGATGGAGAATTCTCTCAAAATAAAGATTTGGATTCAAAACCCGAAATAAAAAACGCTCTCTACCAATTAGCTGATAAAAGCAAATGGATTTACCATCCTTCTCAAAAAGAACTAAATAAGTCGTATTATAAAAATTATGAGCAAAAATGGTATACAGACAATAAAACAGATAATCACCTGGCAAATGGACATTCAGATATTCCGGAAGTAATATATAGTACTTATTATAAAGATGATATTTTTAAATTCACAGGCGCTGTTGAAGATGAGGGAATTTTAGAAAATAATCGTTATAAAGTAGTAAACTTTTCTCGAGGGAATATTTTAGGATATGATAAAAGTAAGCAATTGTATTTTCCGATTTATGTAGAAAGTTGTGTTACAGGATGCGGTAAAACTGTAGAGTTTATTTCAACAAATGAAATTAAAGTAGTTTATGATGAATGTTCAGAAAAAGAGGTTTCTATTATTAATCTTGATGAAGTGAAATTCTGAAACAAATATTTACTATAACTAACTGTATAAACTTCTTTTAAGATCGCTATGAAAAGTATAATTTACACTTTTTTAATTCTTTTTTTGATTTCTTGTAATGATAAAAAACAGGAACAGTTAGAAAAAAGCGAAAGAATAGTTGATAGAACTCATGAAATTAAAAAATCAGAAAGTGCATCAAAATACCAAGATACCTTAAAAATAAAATATCAAGAACATAAAGATTTACTTGATATTTTGACTGTTTTGCCCGACAGTACAATGGAAAGTTGGGGATGGGAAGCAAATGAAAGAGTGGAATTTGTAAAAACAATAAAAAAGAACAATTGTATAATTGGCACTAATGAGCATTTTTCAAATATAGCATTGATTAAGCCTAATACGATGGAAATTCAGGTAGTTGATGGTCGTTGGACGTTGTCAATTTATGAAATAAAGCCAAGCAATTACATTGTAATAACAGATGATATTGTTGGAGACGGAAACGATATAAAATGTTTTGAATATGATAATGGAAAATTAGTCTATATAAAAATGGAGAACTTGTTCGGCGATTTTTTTACAGATTTGTTAATTGATAAAGAGAATTCCAGATGTGTTGAATTGTTAGACGATAACAAAATTGGATTTGAGTATAATTTTAAAAATGCAATAAATGTAGAAATAAGCAATTCATTTTACTTAAAAGAAAACGAAAATGGTGATTGTTTAAAAGGGAATATCTTGAAATATCAGTTTAACAAAAAGACAAGAAAATTTGATTTGTTGAAAATAGATTGGATAGAATCAAAAAAGTAATAATGTTTTAGATAATTGTCGTAAAAATAGAATTGCTTAATTGAATCTTTAAGATTGGCATTGTTTAAAAAATGAAAAGAGGGCAATGAACATGTTAATGATACCAATAATATACCTAAAAAATACTTTAAAAATGAAATGTTATTTATTTGTAGTGCTGTTATCAATTTATTCAAATGTTTTTGGGCAAGAGAAGTTTAGGATAAAAGAAGTAGAAACAGGAAATGGGAAAACCATTTATTATATGGTTAACGAAAAGGGGAAATCCATTAAAGAACTGGATAGTACTAAATATACTATTTCTATGAATGCTGACGATTATCTGTACTTCGCGATTTTTCATATAAAAGGAGAAAAGGGGTGGTCAGCAATTGATAGTAATGAAAATGTTTTGTTTGAGGTTTATAATACTAGTTTTGGTGAGCCTTCACCAGATGAAATAATTGAGAAGAAAATAAGGATTGTTGATGAAAATGATAAAATAGGATTTGCCGATTATAAAGGAAAGATCATTATAAAACCTCAATTTGAAATAGCATCTTCTTTCCATAAAGGCAAAGCAATTATAGGACAAAGTTGTGATAAAATTCCTTGGGATAAACATGTTGATGAAAATGGATGTCATCATTACTCAGTAGTGTGTGATAAGCAAGGATATATTGATGAAAGCGGAAGGATTATACTATTGGGGGATTATACTTTTGAAGAGATACAAAAGAAAATACATTGGAAACGACCAGATTAAAATGAATGCTTTTAATCACATTTTATCAACTCATCAGAACTAAAAAAGTCTCTCAACATTTCCAGTTGAGAGACTTTTTTTGAATTTATTTTCTGTGTATCTTATTTAATGTCCTTTGATTTATATTTTACAAATCCACCTGAATTCCCATTTCGGTCAATAGATTGTTGCACGATAAGATTCCCAATGTCTATCATATTGTTCAATTCATATAAATCAGTGCAAACAAGATAATTTTTTATAGTGTCATCTATTTCGTCTTGCATGATTTTGAGTTGCTCTTTGGCTTTCAGTAAATCTGAATCAAACCGAACGATTCCCGCGTTTTGACGCATCAAAAACTGTAGATTCGCTTTTATTTTGGCAATATATTCGGGAGCAATTTTTGTTTTAGATTTGGTAACCCATTCAGGAATGATAGTTTTTGTTTTTGGGGTAATAAATGGATTCTCTGCCAGATAATGGTAAATTTTATCGGAGTAAACCAAAGCTTCCAATAGAGAGTTTGAAGCCAGTCTGTTGGCGCCATGTAATCCAGTTCTGGAGCATTCCCCACAAGCAAATAAATTTTCTATAGAAGTCTTACCGTTGATATCTACTACAATTCCGCCACATAAATAATGTTGGGCAGGAACAACAGGAATCCAATCTTTTTCAAGGTCAACCCCTACTTTTTTGCAATAGGAATAAATCATTGGGAAGTGATTTTTAAAAGCTTCCATTTCTAGATGAGTGCAGTCTAGATAGACACACTCGTCACCAGATTTTTTGAGTTCCAAATCAATACTTTGTGATACAATATCTCTAGAGGCAAGATCACCTCGGGAATCATAATTATGCATGAATAATTCCCCTTTTTTGGTTCTCAACCGGGCACCAAAACCACGAACAGCTTCGGATATTAAAAATTTTGAACCAGTAGTATTATCATATAAGGCAGTTGGATGAAATTGAATAAATTCCATGTCCTTTATGACAGCATTAGCGCGATAGGCCATTGCAATTCCGTCACCTGTGGCAATAATAGGATTGGTGGTGTGACCATATATATGGCCAATGCCACCAGTTGCCAATAAGGTAAAATCGGATTGATAAGCAATTATCTCGTTTGTTTTTTCGTCAAGAGCATAAGCTCCTACGCAACGATTATCTTGAGTGATCAACTCTAAGGCAAAGTAATGATCCAAAACAGTAATGTTTTCTTTGAGCATTACCTGTCCCAAAATAGCACGTTGAATTTCGGAACCAGTTTGGTCTTTATGATGTACCACTCTATTTTCGGAATGACCACCTTCTTTACCTAAGTCAAAAGCACCTTTAGCATTTTTATCAAATTGTGCTCCCCATTCTATCAGTTCTTTCAGGCGTTTTGGACCTTCGGTGACAACCATTTTTACGACTTCTTTATTACAGAGTCCGTCACCACAAATAAGGGTGTCCTCAATGTGTTTTTGATACGAATCTTCCGTTTTATCAGTAACAATGGCTATGCCGCCTTGGGCATATTTGGTGTTAGACTCTTCAGCGTTGGCTTTGGTAATAATGGTAATGGTTTTCTCAGGAAAACGATTGGCCATTTTAAGTGCAAATGTCAATCCGGCAACGCCTGAACCTATAACTAGATAATTGGTTGTAATCATTGATTAAGATAATTCGAGCATGCGTTCTATTGGGATTAATGCTTTTTCTCTAATGTCATCCGGAACATTAACTTCTGGAGTTTCATTCAATAGACAGTCATATACTTTTTGAAGTGTATTCATTTTCATATATCCACATTCGCTGCAAGCACAAGTATTATCTTCGTTAGACGGTGCTGGAATAAGGATTTTATTAGGAACTTCTTGTTTCATTTTATGCAAAATACCAGCTTCGGTTGCAACGATAAATTTGTTGCTAGGATTGGTTTTTACATAATTAATCATTCCCGCTGTAGATCCTATATAGTTTGCTGTTTTTAGAATATGCGTTTCAGACTCAGGATGAGCAATAATTTGAGCATCTGGGTTTTGTTTGTATAGAGCAATCAGCTTGTCTAGCGAGAATGCTTCGTGAACCACACAAGAACCATCCCAAAGTAGCATTTTTCTACCGGTTTGCTCCATTACATATTTTCCTAAATTTTTATCTGGGGCAAAAATAATAGGTTTGTCTTCTGGGATAGACTGTACAATTTTGACAGCATTAGAGGAAGTAACCACAATGTCTGTCAATGCTTTTACTTCGGCAGAGCAGTTTACATAAGTAACTACGATATGATCGGGATGCGCTTCCGTGAATTTTTTGAATAAATCAGGAGGGCAAGATTCGGCAAGGGAACAACCTGCTTTTAAATCAGGCAGAATTACTTTTTTAGTAGGATTTAAAATTTTGGCAGTTTCGGCCATAAAATGAACTCCGGCAAAAAGAATAATGTCAGCGTCAACTTTCATGGCTTCTTGAGACAATCCTAAGCTGTCACCTACATAATCTGCAACATCTTGAATATCGGATTCTTGATAATAATGGGCTAAGATTACCGCATTTTTCTCTTTTTTCAATTCCAATATACGTTCTTTAAGACTTTTCATTTTTAGAAACTTTAATTGTGTTTTCTTAATTGAAGATTATTTTTTCTGCAAAGATAAGGTAAAACTTTGAAGGTACCTCTTTCTAAAAGCTATAGAAAAGATTCTAAAATGAGGTTTTTGTTAAATATCTGTTTTTAGGCATTTTAAAATCTGCAAATGTATCCTAATATGTTTCTTTATAGTATGATATTTATCAGGTTTTAAGCTAATAAGTTTTTTGACATTTGCAGAAAGTTCATTAAACCAATAAAACGCATGATAACAAAAAAACCGCTACATACTTTCCATATTCCAGTAATGGGATTGGCTTATACCATTGATAGCCCGATACGTGTGGCACAATACGGAATCTCCTCTGTAGTTTCTATTATAGATGATGATTTAATAGAAAGAATGAATGCTTTTTATAGTGAAAAATTCAAAATGCCATACCAGGAAATTACAGAGAAGATTCATGATTACCGTGCGGAACGTGTGACTTCTTATTTGAATTTGATGGACACTATCGTAAAACAAAAATTCGAAAAATTTAAAGTAGAATTAGCAGAAAGCAAACAAGCTTTAGAGAATTATATTGCTATGTTGCCCAATAAATCGGAGATAAAAAAAGGGTTGCAGAATCTAATCGACGATGGAGTAGCATTTAAGGATAACATCAAGAATTATCTTGAAAATCACCTTTCGGCAGGAGAGATCGATGTCAATATCATGACAAAAGTAGATAAAGACAATTTTAATAAAGACGAGCAATTAGCGGTTGAATTTAATGATGCCCATGCTTCACTTCGTGGTTTTGCCAATAGTAATTTATCTTCATCAGTAGTACTTTCAGCGGGAATGAATCCTAGGCTGTATGCTTATTTCGAAAATTTCACTGCTTTCTATCCGGATGTTAATAATACATTACAAAAGAAAATTATTTTGAAAGTAAGTGATTTTCGTTCAGCTATGATTCAAGGGAATTTCTTGGCCAAAAAAGGACTGTGGGTTTCTGAATACAGAATAGAATCTGGTCTAAATTGTGGCGGACATGCCTTTGCAACAGATGGATATTTGTTGGGGCCAATTTTGGAAGAGTTCAAACAAAAGAAAGAACAATTAATTCAATCTGCCCACGAATTGATGGTTAAGGCATTGGATATAAAAGGGCTTCATGTGCCAGAAACTCCTTTGGAGTTAAAGATTACTGTGCAAGGAGGTGTTGGTACTGCCGAAGAGCATGATTTTTTATTAGAACATTATCAGGTAGATTCAGTAGGTTGGGGGTCTCCATTTTTGTTGGTTCCAGAAGCAACTTCTGTTGATGCAGAAACCAGAACATTATTGGAAAAAGCCAAAGAAGATGATTTCTATTTGAGCCATATTTCGCCTCTTGGAATTCCGTTCAATGCAGTAAAAGGAACCACGAATGAGTATTATAAACAAAAACGCATTCAGGAAGATAAAGCAGGAAGTTCATGCCCTAAAAAGTTCTTGGCCTTGAGCAAAGAATACGGACCAAAAGGTATGTGTCCCGCATCAAAGAAATATCAAGATTTAAAATTAGAAGAGTTGAATACCGAAAAGGATTCATTATCTAAAGAAGCTTTTGATAAGAGAAAAAACAGCATTACCGAGAAAGCATGCCTTTGTGTAGGTTTGGCTAATGCCTCTTATCTTGAAAACAACATAAAAATAAAGGGACAACCTCAAGGAGTAGTTATTTGTCCGGGACCTAATTTGGCTTATTTTGATAAAGAAGTTTCGCTTTTGGATATGGTAAAACACATTTATGGAAATGCTTCCGTATTGGGAAACAAAGAACGTCCAAATGTAATTATCAATGAATTGAAAATGTACATGGATTATCTAAAAAACGAAATCAATGAATTTTCAGAGCAAATTACAGCAGCTCAAACAAAGAAACTGAAAGCTTTCAAGAGTAATCTGAATGAAGGAATTGAATATTATCAATCATTGATGGCTTCCAATGATTGGTTTGAGAAAAGTAAACAAAACATCGAAAAACAGCTGAAGCAGTATAAAGAGGAACTGTTGGATCTTTGTATTCCGGAACAAGTAGCTGCAATAGCAGTTTAAATAATGAAATAGGCTTGATATAATCAAGCCTATTTTTTTGGTTTAGTTTCTCTTATCCTTTGTTCATAATAAGTATTGCTGCAATTAAAAAGGAAAACAGTAGAAACCAAAATATGATATGGGTCAGCAGTGTCAGAAAGAATGTTTTAGTTTTTGACAGATGATTGAAAAATTGAACATTGGTCCAAAAATAAAAGACAAAATCAATTAGGATTAATGTTCTGAATACCGTTTCGATAGCAGGAGTTCCGTTATAATGATAGAGTAAAGGAATAAAAAGTATAGAGATATATAATTTTTGTGCCGCTTTGTAGGTGTTGAGTATAAAATATTCTATAAAATTATAACCTTGTTTTCTAAAACAAATAGCAGTCCCGATAGTATGTAAAGGAATGCTGAGTAACGTTATCCAAGCAAAATGAGATGTCAGCCATTCTTTAAGTTTTTCAACCGTAATGCTATAATCGGAAATTGTGCTTTGCTCAGTTTTTGGAAATAGATCAATATGAAGCAGATGAATTAATGCAATATAAACTGTTGCCAAAACTATTATTAAAGAAATAGGTTTGAAATGTTTGACTCTTTTTCCCTCAATGAATTCACGAATCGAATGACCAGGTCTGGTGAATAATTGTTTACCAGTATAGGTTATTCCGCTATCAAAATGAAATAGTCCATGTTGTAAATCATGCAATAAGAAATGCAAATTGAGTTGGTGCGTTTCAGCAGTTTGCCCACAGTTGCTGCAATAATGTCCTTTATAAGTTTGATGGCAGTTTTTACAAGTGATATTCATTTTCTGTCGTTTTTATTCTTTGTAAAAAAGTGAAAGCAGAATTTTTTTAAAGGTAAATATAAAAGATTTATTAAAGAGTATCCAGAAAAGCATAAGGAGAATAGATCCTATTTTAGTCTTTAAAAAGAGTTTCTCCTTTGACTAACCAGGCAAAACCAAAACTTTCTATGGCCAAGGTTTCCATCCAAAATATTAATGGGAATGTTTTAAAATGACTTGAATCTATAATTTTAAGAGTATCGGCTAATAATATAAGCATAGCTAAAATCATCAAAACGCCGCAAGTTCTGTAAACTCGGTTTCGAATTTTTTTTCGCGTTCCTCTTTTACTTGGTGATTTGTCTGATTTTGTAAACAAAAAGATAGACATGTAGGATAGACATGAAAAAAATAATCCTGCAGCCGTGTAATGAAAATACATTCTAAAATCGCTTATAGGTAAAATGGTAACAGAATATTTTTTGGCAGTATCACAACATATATCCGTGATATTATTCGTTGGGAATAGAACCACTAAGAGTGCAAAAACTCCCGCAAATAAGGAAATGTAAAAATCAATAGGTTCTTTGCCTTTGTAAACAATTAGAAAAATGGCCAAAAGACTTAAGATTATAACAAAAATACCACTCACTCTTGTGTAATAATAATGACTGATTGATTCTAAAGGGTGTGGCAATCCATTGGCAATGTATAGGAATATAAATAAAAGCAGAGGCATTGCCATTCCCAAAACACCAATAATCTTTCGTAGAGTCAAACTATTGGTGAGCCAGATAGTGTTTTTTTCTTCGTAATCTACTTTTAAAGCAGTAGTTAAGTTGGATTCCTTAGATTTATTCATAATAATTTGGGTTTAAGTTAGAGTCTTAAAATAAAGTATTATGTAAATATAAGATTACTTTTGTTAGTATCGCAAGAAAGTATCACCTGTCTTTATACCCAAGGCCAATTCCTCCAGATTTGTATTTTCGAGCATAAAAGCCAATTCGTTACGAATGGATTTAAATTTTTCATGAACCGGACAGGGATGTTCCTCAGAGCATTGGCTAAGACCTAAACCACAACCTGTAAAAACAGAATCTCCTTCTAGAGCAGTAACAATATGTGAAAGCTTAATTTCGCTCATTGTTTCTTTGGGAATTTCAAAACCACCTCCAACACCTTTTATGGAACGAATAATATTGCTCTTGGATAATATTTGAAGAATTTTGGCTGTAAAAGCTTCGGGAGAATCAATTTTTTCAGCAATGTCTTTTAGACCCACCCTTTTGCTTTGAAAGGATTGTGAGGCTATAAATATTGTTGCTCGAATACCGTATTCGCAGGTTTTAGAAAACATAATTGGTTTTTTACAAATTTAAATAAATAAGTCGTATTTTCTAATTAATAATTTGAATCAAGGATTGATGCTATGATTTTATATTTTCAAAGCAGACCTAACAGGTTTTTAAAACCTGTTAGGTCTAATTCAAATAATTATATAAAATGTTGATTCGCATTGCAAATTACATGATAAGGTTTGTTCTTTAATTTCATTATAAAAACTAAAATCCTCCAAAACGGATAAAAGAACCAAAAATAAGTATCAAAACACCAATCAAGGTGACAGATAGAATATGAAAAGTCATTTCTGGTAATTTATCAGGATTGGTTTTAAGTTTTGGCAATACTCGGAATTGGGCACTCAAGGCAAAAAGCACCGTTAGTAAAAGCAAAAGCAATTTAGTAGAAACCACTTTTTCTATTGGTGTAGCAAAATGAAACCAATACTCGATGCTTACGCCATATTTATAAGCCATCAGGATTCCGGTGACTACTAATAAAACCAAAGCAGTCATTCCGACTGGTTCATACTTTTTCTCATAGTCGAGGATTATATTCTGATTTTTCTCCTTGAGGGCTTGAGGTAAATGACCGAAGACCAATAACAAATGACCGCCTACCCAAATGGCGGCACACAAAAGATGAATGATTAGTAGGAAATGATGGTTCATATAATTTGGGGTTTATATTTAAAAATGCCAACAGTTAGCATCAAAAGCCCCGTTGGTAAAAAGATACTCGATAAAAACAAATTTTGATAATAATCCGGAAATGATCCTAGATTCAGGAATAGCCAAATGCCTTGAAGGAACAGAAGGATTTCAGTCGCTACAAATCCTAGTAAAAATAGAATGGTTCCCCATTTTTGAATGGTGCTTTTTAGGTTTAAAAAATTATTCTGAAAGGCAAACCCAAAAAGAAAACCAGTGATAATACCCAACATAGTCAAATGAATGTATCCTATGACAAAATTCCTGATCTCATGGGATACTTGCGCTAGTTCCGGAACTAAAACGACCAATTGAATAATAATTTTTAAAGCTAATGAAAACAAAGCAAATCCGTAAACGGTTTTTTGCAATGAAGAAAGTGGAGAGAAGAATGCTCGCAATTGTGATTGAATAAGCTGTATGAAAAGAACAGCCGACAATAATTGCAACACAACCCCAATTCCGTTTATCCAATAAAAAATAGGGTTAGATAATGACCAACTCACAGGCAAAGCCAATGTTAGTACCGTTGAGCTGACGAATAAATTATAGACCACACGAAATTTTTTCTCGTTTATAGTAAGTTTTGATTGCTTGAAAAACAAAGCCAAAACAGCAAACAAAAACCAACCATTAAACTGAAAATGGAGAAAAAACTGAATTGCAATTTGATAAAAAGCACTTGCCTTTCCTGCTAATCCCACAGCGGGACCCAGGCACCAAACACCCAATGTAGAGAAGAGCATAAAGAACAAAGCGGTTCGTAACATTCTTTTTTCGGGAAAGGTGGTTGGTTTAGCGTCTTTCCAAATGAGATAACAGAAATAGTAACTGCAAAAAATATGCATAGTCGAAAAGAGGATAGATACAAAAGCATATCCTTGGGCGGGGAAATCAATCATCATTCCAATGACAGCGATTTCGGTAACCCAAAATAATCGGTTGTAAATAGGTTTTTGTTGTGCTTCTTTGGGAACAAAAAAATGAAAAATCAAACAGTACAGCATCAAATACACCCAACCCAACATGGCTACATGTGAATGACCATGCATCAAAAACTGAAAATTGACTCCTTCAATGCGGGCAACATACATCCACCGGAGCAATAATCCCATTAGTGAAGCAATGAAAAAATTGATAAAACATACCAGAATCCAACACTTTCTCATAATTATCCTCTAAAATGCACTTTAATTTTATCTGTTGAAAGATTTTCGTTTTCTAAACTCTTGAAGGAATGCCCCAGATTTTCGATAGTAGGAGCTCCATTTACAAAATGTTGAATATAATAATTCCCGGTATAACCTTCGTTTTCTAAATATAGAATCATCTTTTGAATGTCATTTTTATTTAATAAATCAGAATGTACCGTTGTTCGTACTTCAAAAGGAATTCCGCTTCCAAGCAATAAATGTAATGACTTTTCAAAAGGTATAAAAAGTTTTGACTGGGTTATCTTTTCGAACTTTGCCGGCATTGCTTTAAAATCTAATGCGACATAATCGATGCGCTTTTTTATGATAAGTTCTTCAAGTACTTCGGGTCGAGAACCGTTAGTGTCAATTTTGACTAAGAATCCCATTTTTTTTACTTCGGCAATAAACGAAATATTTTTTTTATGCAACAGGCATTCACCACCGCTAAAAACGACAGCGTCCAACAACTGCTTTCTGCTTTTTAGGAATAGAAGAGCTTCTTCGAATGAAATAGTTCCTTTCCCAAAAACAATTTCGGGATTGTAACAATACAAACACCGCATATTACAGCCTGCAAACCAAAGTATGCAAGCTGATTTATGTGGGTAGTCTAATAAAGTAAAAGGGGTTATGCTATAAATAGGTTTAGCAACACTTTCCTTCTGTAAAATGAGTTCGTTGTCTGTGTTCACCTTTTTTTCCTATATTAAAACTTTCTACAGGTCTATGATAGCCCATTACTCTTGTGTATACCAAGCACTTAGTGCGTAATTCTTGGTTTTTCTCTAAAATCTGATTGGTTGTTAGTTTCATGATTTTTTATTTTAAAGTTACTAAGTTTCTTAGGTGCTAAGTTTTTAAGTTTCTTAGTTTGAAAGTTTAAGATTGTTTATGTTTTTAATAGATTTAAACTTTCAAACTCAGTAACTCAGCAACTTTTCTATACCTCAATATATTTCGCTTTTTCGGCAATTATGATTTCGTCACATTTTGGGCAATATTCGTGTTCCCCGTTCAAGTAACCATGTATAGGACATACGCTAAATACTGGAGTAACGGTAATGTATGGTAATCTGAAATTGGTAATTACTTTTTTGACAAACTGTTTGCAGGCTTCCGGTGAGCTTATTTTTTCGCTCATGTACAGGTGCAGAACCGTTCCTCCGGTGTATTTGCATTGCAATTGATCTTGTAAAATTAGAGCTTCATATGGGTCTTCGGTATGATTAGCCGGAATTTGAGAACTATTCGTGTAATAAATATTTTCCTCTTGTCCCGCCTGAATAATGTTATCAAAACGTTTCTTGTCCTCTTTGGCAAAACGATAAGTAGTTCCTTCGGCTGGTGTGGCTTCTAGGTTGTACAGATTTCCTGTTTCCTCCTGGAACTCTTTCATTCGGTTACGGATATGATCCAGAATTTCAGAGGCAAATTCAATACCGGCTTCAGAGGTAATGTTGTCTTGATGATGGGTGAAATTTTGTATCATTTCATTCATACCATTCACACCAATAGTCGAAAAGTGATTTCTGAAATGCTCTAGATAACGTTTGGTGTACGGATACAAACCGCGATCATACATCTCTTGTATAAATACTCTTTTCTTCTCCAGAGTAGATTTGGCAATATATAAAAGATGATCCAGCTCAGTGTATAATTTCGCTTTATTCCCTTTATTCAAATAGCCCAAACGCGCCATGTTTATGGTTACCACACCAATGCTTCCCGTCATTTCTGCACTCCCAAAGAGACCGTTACCACGTTTTAGGAGTTCACGTAAATCCAATTGCAAACGACAACACATACTGCGAACCGCATTGGGTTTATAAGCGTTTTCATTTTCAATTTTGTTTCCGTTTTCATCTAAAACGTATTGGCTTCCTATGAAATTCTGGAAATAGGAAGAACCTATTTTCGCAGTATTTTCAAAAAGCAAATCGGTGTTTTCTCCGTTCCAATCAAATTCTTCGGTAATGTTTACTGTAGGAATAGGGAAGGTAAACGGTTGTCCATTGGCATCACCTTCGGTCATTACAGTATAATACGCCTTGTTGATGAGGTTCATTTCTTTTTGGAAATGTTCGTAACGTAAATCAGTTACTTTTTCGACACCACGTTCTTTGGCTCTTACCAAAAGATCATATTCAAAATTGTTTTCAAAAAAATGGAAATCATTCTTTGTTGGGATTTGTGTTTTCAAATCATCAGGAACAACCCAATCAAGAGTGATATTGGTAAAGGGCGATTGACCCCAGCGTGCAGGAACATTCAGGTTGTAAACAAAACTGCGAACAGCTTTTAGAACCTCTTCAAAATCTAAATCGTCTTTAAAAACATAAGGAGCCAAATAGGTATCAAATGAACTAAAAGCTTGCGCACCTGCCCATTCGCTTTGCAAAATTCCAAGGAAATTAGCCATCTGCCCCAAAGCTTCCCTAAAATGGGATGGAGGTTTGCTCTCGACACGACCTCTTACGCCATTAAACCCTTCGTTGAGTAGTACACGCAAACTCCAGCCTGCACAATAGCCTGTGAGACAGTCTAAATCGTGAATGTGAATATCACCATTGCGATGTGCGTAACCTTCTTCTTTAGTGTATACTTTATCTAACCAATAATTGGCAATAATTTTTCCGGCTACATTGTTGACCAATCCTGCATTAGAGTAGGAAGTGTTGGCATTGGCATTAATACGCCAATCGGTTTGTTGTATGTATTCTTCAATGGTTTGAGTACTGTCTACATAAGTGGTATCTTCATTCAATCCGTTAATGTGTTCGCGTTGTAACTTTCTCGTATGCCTGAACAACATAAAAGATCGCATTACATCAAAGTATTTCTTTTCAAATAACTTTTTTTCAATCAGGTCTTGAATTTCTTCAACCGCCCAAACATTTTTAGCAGTGAGCTGATGAATAACGCTCTCAAAAACACTTTCATCAACTGCTATGGAAACGCTTTTAAAACTTTTATCAATGGCATCTTTAATTTTAAAACTTTCAAATGGTTTGTATGTTCCATTCCTTTTGATGACGTTATTCTCCATAGTAGTTGATGTTTAGTGTTTATAATTGTTTTTAATTTTGAGCAGTAAAGTCTTTTTCTAGTTTGGCAGCTTTTGGAAATAAAATATTGTTTTCCAAATGAATATGTTTATGCAAATCCTGCTCAAATTCCTGTAACATTGCAAAGGTTACTCTGTAGGTATTACAAGCGTCTGAAGGCGGAGTGTAATTATTGGTCAATTCGGCAATTTTTCTAAAGCGAACACCTTCGGCATCGTGTTCGTGCATCATCATGGCAATAGGATTTTCTACAGTTCCAAAATGAGGTTGCTCAATTAATTCATCCGAAATGGTGGCATGAACCATTTTTTTGATAAAAGGAAACAGAATCAGCTCTTCTTTTTTCATGTGTTGAGCCAGTTCACCTGCACAACCTTTAAATAGTTCATTTATTTCTATTAACTCCGGATGATTAGCACCATGTACTCGATTTAATTTGTCTAAAAATTGAAGAAGGGTAGGTGTTTTTTCCGAAACGTAACGGTGATGTGTTTTCTCAATATAGTCAGCTAATAAATCTATAGGCCATGAATTAAAATCGATAGCTGATTCATTTTTTGATGATAAAATGGTTTCAATTTCCTGTAATAAATCATTTGGTTCTACAGCTTTTTTCTCACAAGCTTCCTCGACACTTCTATTGCCATTGCAACAAAAATCAATGCCATATTTAGAAAAAAGAGCCGCTGTTCTAAAGTCTTTTGCTACGTATTCACCTATTGTAATTTTCTCTAAAGTTTCCATAGTGATGTTTTTTATAATTAAAAATTTGAATACAAAAATAGATACAATTTTAATAAAAGACAAATTTATCCGTAATTAAATATTTTATTTTTTATTTTTCATAAATATTTGAAAACAAAATAAATATGGTTTTATGATCTTCTTTTTTTGACTTGGTAATTTTACGACTAAATGAAAATTCGGAACATGATTTTTATCATATTCTGGTTGTGACTTAAGAACATTTTGTTGTTGAAAACTTATTAGATAGAAATTTTACGCCGCTTATTATATAGAGAAGGGCATAAAATAAATAAGAAGAAAAAAAATTAAAATAAATGACAATGTTTATAATAAAAGATAAAAATATCTTTTATATTTGCATTTAAATAAAGGACAAATTTATCTTTTATTTAAAACAACAATTTTATTAACTAATAAAAACAGATTATTATGCTTTCAAAATCACAAGCAAGGGCATTTTTTCTGGGAGGAACTTTGGTCACCTTTTTAATCTTTATAGGATTGACCGTTTATTCGTTTATGCCCAGAAATGATCAAACAAATTACAAGGCTATAGACAAACAAGTAGTGAGAGGAAAAGAAATTTGGGAACACAACAATTGTATGGGCTGTCACTCTATTATGGGTGAAGGAGGATATTATGCCCCAGAATTGACAAAAGTTATTGAAAGAAGAGGCGAAGGATATGTTAAGGCTGCGCTGATGTCGCCAGTACCTTGGGCTCCAAACGGACGAAAAATGGTTGCCTATAATATGAATGAAAAAGATGCAGATGCTGTAGTGGCTTACTTCAAATGGATCGGAAAAATAGATCTAAATGGGTTTGACCGAGTGGTTTCTCCATTGTCTAAAGATGAATAATTAAATTATTATAAATATGAAATATAAATCACAAAAAGTAGCCTACTGGTTTTTTGCACTGTGCATGCTATTGTTCTCACTGCAAATTGTCTATGGTTTTATCATGGGCTTTGACCGAATAGGAATTCAAGGGTTACACGATATAATCCCTTTTAATGTTGCCCGAGCGGTACATACCAATTTATTGGTGGTTTGGTTGCTAACCGGTTTTATGGGAGCCGCCTATTACATTATACCCGAAGAAGCACAATGCGAACTGATAAGCGTAAAATGGGCTTACATACAATTAATTTCTCTTGCAGTTGTTGGAGTTATAGCCATAGTTGGCTTTCACTTCAATCACTGGGAAGGTAGAAAGTTTCTAGAGATTCCGAGAGAACTTGATTTCTTGGTTGTTGTCAATGTATTACTGTTCTTAGGATTGATTTTAGGAACTCTTTATAAAGGAAAACGCAAAACCACAACCGCTTTGGTATTGTCTATGGGATTGTTGTTTGCGGCCTTGTTATACCTGCCGGGTATGATTTGGTTTGACAGTCAGGTAATGGATTCATTCTTCCGTTGGTGGGTAGTTCACTTGTGGGTTGAAGGTGTTTGGGAATTAATTATGGGAGGTATCCTTTCGTACTTACTAATCAAATTGACAGGTGTAGATAGAGAAGTTATCGAAAAATGGTTGTACGTAATCGTAGGATTGACTTTCCTTTCTGGAGTTTTAGGTACTGGACACCATTATTATTACATAGGAGTGAATAAAATTTGGTTAATCGTAGGTGGTATTTTCTCAGCACTAGAACCTTTGGCTTTCTTAGGAATGGCATTGTTTGCTGTGAATATGTATCGCAAAGGAGAGAAAAGCCATCCTAACAAAATAGCTTTATTCTGGACAATAGGTTCTTCTATCGTATCTTTTATAGGTGCTGGTTTATTAGGTTTTGCACACACTTTGCCACAAACTAATCTTTACACACACGGAACATTGGTTACAGCTATGCACGGACACTATGCTTTCTGGGGTGCATATGCAATGATAGTTTTGGCAATAATCAGTTATGCATTGCCAAATGTAACTGGTCGTAAAAGATACCAAAGCGCAACAGGAATGGCAGCCTTTTGGTTGTCTAATGTTGGGATGTTAGGAATGACAGTAGCTTTTGGAGTGGCCGGAGTTGCACAAGTGTATTTAGAACGAAAAATGAAAATGGAATTTATGGTTGTACAAAACGAAATCAGTATTCACTTTGTGGTATTGTTGATTTGCGCCACTATGTTCGCCACAGGAATCTGTCTGTTTGTTTACGATTTCATAAAATACGGACGTCCAACAGATGAAGCCATAAGAGAATAAATGTTGATAGTAATTAATAGTCTTTAGTGGTTGGCTAGGAATTTATATCATAATGTGAATAAATTCTAAAATTTCAAAAAAATGAATACTCAATAAAAACGGTATTCGCTCACCTCTTTTTAATTTTTTTGAGATCCCCCAAATGCTGATCACTATAGACTAATTACTAAAAAAAAATAGCTTGTTGGAAGTAATTCTATAAAGATTTTATGTTTCACTATATGCAAACAATAATTACCTCCAAATGAGATAAACAATATAAATAAACGTACTAGTTCAGCTTTGTTTAGCCGGAACGCTTTGATGATTGTTATAGAGCTTCCATTTCCAGTAAACTTTTGTTTTGCGTTCCGGTTTTTTTAAAAATTAAAAAATATGTTAGCAGATACTTTAATAAGCACGCCATATTACCAGGCTGTAGGCAAAGAAGTAGAAGTCTTTGAACATTCCTATAAAAATAAAATTCCTTTTTTATTAAAAGGACCTACAGGAACGGGAAAATCCCGATTTGTAGAATATATGGCGTATCAATTGGATAAAAAACTAATCACCATTAGCTGTCACGAAGAAACTTCATCTACGGATTTAATTGGTCGATTTATCATCAAAGGAGATGAGACCGTTTGGCTCGATGGTCCTTTGACCACCGCCGTAAAAGAAGGGGCAATAATCTATCTGGATGAAGTTGCAGAAGCCCGTCCCGATGTCATTGTGGCCATACATTCGCTTACGGATCACAGACGCGAACTTTTTATAGACAAACTTGGAGAAACAATCAAAGCACATGAAGATTTCATGTTGGTGGCTTCTTTCAATCCGGGATACCAACGAGGATTTAAAGAGCTAAAGCCATCTACACGTCAACGATTTATTGCAGTTTCTTTCGAGTATCCTGAGTCTAAAATAGAAACTGAAATTCTGATAAACGAAACGAATATTGATAATGACACCGCCAAAAAGTTGGTAGCCATTGGTAATAAAATTAGAAATCTTACCGAATTGGGATTGACCGAAACGGTTTCAACACGACTTTTGGTCGATGCAGCCAAAATTATCCAATCTGGATTACCAAAACGATTGGCAGTTCATGTAGCCGTTGTCGAACCTCTTACTGATGATTTGCAAACATTAGAAGCACTGAAGGATTTGTGCAACTTAATGATATGATTTTAAGAGTTTTCACCCACAGAAAGCTCACAAACAAAGTCATTGCGAGGAACGAAGCAAACTCACTAGTAAAATTAAGCATAGTAAATCATAAAAGTTGATATGTAAAATGTGGCTTTGTACTTCACAATGACAAAAAAATGAAAAAAAATGGGTTTCGAAATAGATGAATACTTAGTTGGGAAGTTTTTTAAGCACTTAAAAAACAGAAAAAAAATAAGTCCCGAAATAGAAGCCAGAACGGTTACGCTTGCCGAGATAAAATCCCGTCTGACCATTATGGCACGTGCCTTGACAGGAAATCCCATAGAAATATTTCCAGCCGAAAGGGAAGGAGGATATAAAAACAATAGTTTCTTTCTCCCGATTTCGTTTGCCGAATTACCCACGCTAGAAGAGAATCTTACCTTTTATCATTTTAGAATTTTGTTTCTAAGCGTGCAGCAACGCTTAAATTACAATTGGACAGTTAATGAAGTTGAACCTGAATTACCTCTTTCGCAACAAAAGGCATTAGAAACATCTCAAGAAATTTTAGATATAGTATTCAAAGAATTCTCTTTGGATAGACAGTTTTTTGAGAATGCGAAACAGCATTTTGTTCAAAAAGTAACCGGAAAAAATGAACTGGATTTATCTTGGTTGTTTGGCAAATGGATGAAAAACGAGGTAGTGTCCGATTCTGATGAAGTACTAAAAAACTTCTCGGATGAAACTAAAAAACCAAATGAGATTCAGCCTTTAACAACGCTTAAAGCCAAAGCTGTAGAAGAAGTCATTACGGTAGAGCTAGATAAAAAGCAACAGGAGGATTATGTGATGCTGCATAATTTTGAAAAAGTAGAAACCGCCGAAGAGTTCAACGGAAACTGGCGTGATTTTGATGGATCAGATGAACTCGAAGATCATCAAGACGCTTTAGATGAATTGAATATGAAATATACGGTTCGGGTTGATGATACCTCTCACTCAGTATATCAAGCCGATTTTATTGAAAACACTACCATTTCCGAAAGTGCTGAGGTAGATGAAAAAGGTTTCCATCTCAAATATGACGAATGGGATTGTAGCAAGAATACTTATAAATATGATTTCTGTAAGGTATATCCAAAAGTACAGCTTAAAACGGATAGTGATTATTACAAAAAAACAATAGTAAAGAATGCCTCAACTCTAATGGGCTTACGCAAAATGCTGACCAATGTCAATAATAAAATGCAGCAGCAAAAAAGGCAAACCCAAGGCGATGAATTTGATATTGATGCCATAACCGATTTGTATGTCGATGTGCATTCCCGAAGAACACCATCGGATAAAATTTATGTTTCCAATCGGAAAAAAGAAAAAGATTTATCGATTCTGATTCTTCTAGATATCAGTCTTTCCAGTGACGGGTATGCTGCTGGAAACCGAGTGATAGATGTAGAGAAAGAAGTTTCTATTTTGTTCGGGGAAATTCTGAACGAGTTCAATATCGATTTTTCTATAGATAGTTTTTATTCTAAAACCAGAAATTATTCGACCTACCTAACCGTAAAGGATTTTGACGAAAATTGGAACATTGCCAAACATAAAGTAGGAGCAGTAGAACCAAGTGGTTATACCAGAATTGGAGCAGCTTTGCGACATGCAGGTGTTCGTCTTGATAAAAGAAATACCAAAAATAAATGGGTAATTCTAATCTCAGACGGAAAGCCCAATGATTATGATAAATACGAGGGGAAGTATGGTGTAAATGATGTAAAGCAAGCCCTCCGAGAACTCAATTCAAAAAATATTAATTCCTATGCATTGGCCATTGAGGCCGAAGCCAAATATTATTTGCCCCAAATGTTTGGACAAAACCACTATCAAATTCTAACAACTCCAGTTGAGTTGCTACAATCGCTAGTGAAATTATACGAGAAAATAAAACATCAAAAATAGTACAATAACCATTTTTAGATAAACCATTAAGACATTAAGTTTCATTAAGGTTAGCGCTAAAATATAGATTGAAACTTAATTTCCTTAATGCCTTAATGGTAAAAAAATAAAAAGGTCTAAAATTTAATTAAAATGACAGAAACAATAAATACCACAACATTGCTGGAAGGACATCCTGTTTGGATTTACTTTCAGGAAAAAGAATTAATCGAATCTCTTTTGGAGGAGATTAAAAATGTCAATCCATTGATTGATTTACCAAAATTCATCAACATTTTCAATCAGTTGCTTACTATTGAGAAACGATTTGAACGAAAGGAAAATCAGCTTTTCCCATTCTTGGAAAAAAAAGGATGGGTAGGACCTTCACAAGGAATGTGGTCGTTTCATGATAATTTGAGAGAACAATTCCGATTGATTCAGTATTATATCAAAATGAATAATCCTGAAAAAATATACATTAACACACCATTTTTGGTAGATGGAATTTACCGATTGTTGGGTGTTGAAGAAAATGTTTTGTTCCCAAATTCATTGGATCTTCTTGGCGAGAATGATTGGATCGAAATGCGAAAAGGGGAGGAAGAAATAGGCTGGATGTTATCACATACACCACCGCCATTCCCAAAAGTAGAATATGTGCATCCGAGTGAAGATTTTACTATTAGGGAAATGCCATTCTCTTTAGAAAACAAATCCCATTATGATGAAGGCTATATGACTGTAGAGCAAGTGAATTTATTGCTAAGAACCATGCCGTTGGACTTGACTTATGTAGATGAAAATGACAGAGTGATTTTCTATAACAGGGGAGAAGAACGTGTTTTTCCTAGAAGCGCAGGAATCATAGGACGTGAAGTAAGGTTTTGCCATCCTCCAAAAAGTGTGGGAACAGTTCTTAAAATCTTGGATGAATTTAGAAAAGGAACTCAAAATGAATCTTCGTTTTGGATTAATTACAAAGAACGTCTGATTTACATTCGCTATTTTGCTGTAAGGGATGCCAACAAAAATTACAAAGGTGTTATCGAAATGTCTCAGGATATTACCGACATCAAAAAAATTGAAGGTGAAAAAAGATTGCTGGATTGGGAGTAAGATAAATGTAGATTTTAGATTGCAGATTTCAGATTTTGGAGCAGTAAGATGAGGCATTTTCAGCAGGCATAAAAAAACCTAGATTCTAACCATAGTATACGGTTTCAACTGTTGGAAATAATAACAATCTAGCTCAGGCAAATAAGCATTATCAGTTAATCCAAAATCTAAAATTAGCAATTTAAAATAATAAAAATGGACACTTTAAAAATAAACTATAAAAGCATTTATTATCCGCCGGGAGGAATCCTGATGTGGATAATCATTTTTCTAGAACTCATAACTTTCGGGATGGCATTGGTGGCATTTGTGTATTACGGACAGGAAAATGCAGCAGTTTTTCATCATTCGCGTATGCAGTTGAATACTACTTTCGGAGCCATTAATACAGTTTTTTTGCTAACAAGTGGTTTTTTCATGGCCAGTGCGGTAGATCAATTCAAGGAAAATAATATTCAGAAATCATCGGTTTTCTTTAAGTTGGCTATGCTGGGAGGTTTTTTATTCCTAGTTCTAAAAAGCGTTGAATATTATCATAAAATAGAAAGCGGAATTTCATTAGATACCAATATGTTTTATACCTTTTATTGGTTGTTAACAGGATTTCATGTTATTCATGTCATTATTGGGCTAGTTATTTTGGGCTGGACGAATTACGGAATGACGAAGAAAAATTCCGATACCGTTCTTGAAGATGTTGAGGCTTGTGCCGCTTTTTGGCACATGTGTGATTTGATTTGGTTGCTTTTATTTCCTACACTTTATTTATTTTTTTAATAATGAAAAAAAAACTAATTTTAACCTATGTTTTACTACTATTACTGACTATTGCAACTGCTTGGATCGCTAATTTATTTACAATTTCAACACTTGTAGTTTCTTCATTAATGGTTTTGGCTGCTTTTAAATTTCTATTGGTTGCTTTTCAATTTATGGAATTAAAAAAGGCAAATTCGTTTTGGAAAATCAGTTTAATAGTGACTTTGGGATTAATTATAGTTGTTATTATAAGTCTTAAATAAGATTCATAATAAAAAGTTAAAAACATGATTTTTATCATAAAAAAGGACAAACTTGTCTTTTATCTTTACGCTATAATTTAACCGTTCATTATTATGAAAACAAAACAACAAAATGGTAAACGAATCAAGATAGGTTTAGTGGTAGGCCTAACTCTTTCGTTAGGATTATTAGCATTCAATCGATATACAGTAGGTAGTGATGCTGATACAAACAGGTATATTAAAGTAGAAGGGCAACAGGAAGCTGAATTAACAGCACCGCCATTTGTACCTAAACCTGTAGGAGACCGTGCAGCAACTAAATTAGTTGTAAACATGGAAATAAAAGAACAAGAAGGAGAAATGGCAGATGGGGTAAAATATACTTATTGGACATTCGGAGGGTCTGTACCAGGAAGTTTTATTAGAACCAGAGTTGGTGATGAAGTAGAGTTTCATTTAAAAAATCATCCGGACAATAAAATGCCTCACAATATAGATTTGCATGCGGTAACAGGGCCAGGAGGAGGAGCAACATCTTCTTTGGTAGCGCCAGGACACGAAAAAGTTTTCAATTTCAAAACTTTAAATCCAGGTTTGTATGTATACCATTGTGCTACTGCACCAGTAGGGATGCACATTGCCAACGGGATGTATGGTTTGATTTTGGTTGAACCAGAAGGAGGATTGCCACCAGTAGACAAAGAATACTATGTAATGCAGGGAGATTTCTATACCAAAGGAGCGTATGGAGAGCAAGGTTCACAACCTTTTGATATGAATAAAGCCATAAAAGAAGAACCAGATTATGTAGTTTTCAATGGAAAAGTGGGAGCTATGACAGGAGATAAAGCAATCACTGCTAAAGTTGGGGAAACAGTTCGTATTTATATGGGTAATGGCGGACCAAACTTGGTATCTTCTTTCCACGTAATTGGGGAAATTTTTGATAAAGTACACGTTGAAGGTGGAGATATAATAAATAAAAATGTGCAAACTACTATGATACCAGCAGGAGGATCAGCTATTGTTGAGTTTAAAGTAGATGTTCCCGGAACATTTATTCTAGTAGATCACTCTATCTTTAGAGCTTTCAATAAAGGTGCCCTAGGAATGCTAAAAGTAGAAGGAGAAGGAAACAAAGAAGTATACTCTGGAACGACTCAAGAAGGGATTTATTTGCCAGAGGGAGGAACTATACAAAACATGCCTAAAGAAAAAACAGCTCCAAAAAGTACTGTTGCAAAAACAGTTGCTGAGCAAGTTAAATCAGGTAAAGAATTGTACGGAAGAACATGTTTTGCTTGCCACCAGCCAGAAGGACAAGGAATCCCAAATGCATTCCCTCCATTGGCCAAATCAGACTTCTTGAATGCTAATCCAGACAGAGCCATAAATGCGGTATTGCACGGATTAAGTGGAGAAATTACTGTAAATGGTAAAAAATTCAACAATGTAATGACTAGTCAAAATTTGACTGAAGAAGAAGTAGCCGATGTTTTAACTTATGTTTATAACAGTTGGGGAAATAACAAAACAGTTATTAGTCCTGCAAGAGTAAAAGGAGTTAAATCTAAACCAGCTCCAAAAGCTGCAGCTGCAGAACATTAAAAAAAAAAAGAATTCAAGTTTAAATAATAATTATAAAAAGTAGAAGTAATGAAAAAGTATATTTTTTGCATCGCAATGATGGGGTTCGGGTTACACGGATTTAGCCAAACCGCAGCTAAAGGTAAAGTTGTTTTTGATAAAGTGTGTATAGCTTGTCACCAAGCAAATGGACAAGGGATTCCGGGAGCTTTTCCTCCATTGGCAAAGTCAGATTATCTGAATGCAAATGTAAATCGTGCTATAAAAGGAGTTGTTAAAGGTTTAAATGGACCAATTACTGTAAATGGTAAAAAATTCAATGGTGCTATGCCAGCTCAGCCTTTAAGTGACCAACAAATTGCAGATGCCTTGACTTATGTTTACTCTAGTTGGGGTAATAATAAAACAGTAGTTACACCAGCCATGGTGAAAGCTCAAAGATAACAATTAAATTAAGTAAAAAGAGTTGCTATGTTCTCATTAAAAAAAATTCAAATTTTCTTTTTATTGTTTATTTGCGTCACTCTTTATGCTCAAGAAGTTAAAATGGCAACTATAAATGGGGGGACTTTTGTCCCCCTTTATGGTGCCACTAACAAGAAACCAGTCAAAGTTACTCCTTTTAGCTTGGATGTGTACCCCGTTACCAATGCACAATATCTTACTTTCTTAAAAAAATATCCAGAGTATAGTCGCTCTAAAATGAAAGGACTATTTGCTGATAAAAGCTACTTGAATCAATGGGAAAGTGATTTTAATTACGGGAAAAAGAACTTGAGTAATGCAGCCATAACAAACGTTTCTTGGTTTGCAGCCAAGAAATATTGCGAGTGCCAAGGAAAACGCCTGCCGTCAATGGATGAATGGGAATATGTGGCCATGGCCGATGAAAAAAGAATTGATGCAAGAACCAAAGAAGAATTCAATAAATATATTCTGTCGTGGTATGAAAAGCCTAAAACGTATATGAATCCTGTTGGGCATACTTTTAAAAATTATTGGGGAGTCTATGATATGCACGGTTTGGTATGGGAATGGACTTCTGACTTCAATAGCATTTTTCTTTCAGGCGAGTCCAGAAAAGATAAAGATACTGATAAGAACCTCTTTTGCGGAAGCGGATCTGTAAATGCTACCGATTTAATGAATTATGCCGCTTTTATGCGCTATGCTTTTAGAGGCAGCCTCAAAGCAAGTTATAGTTCCCGCAATCTTGGGTTTAGATGTGCCAAAGACCTGAAATAATGCTGGAATAATTTTAAATAAAAAAATATGAAAAAGTTAATTTTAGGGATGATATTGTTGTGCTCTGCATTACAAAGCTGTAATACGAAGGTAGATGCACAAGTATCATCAAAAACTAATAAAATATCCGAACTATCCATTTACAATTTGCCCTCCAAATGGACCAATCAAGATGGTAAAGATATCGAAATGAAAGACTTGAAAGGGAAAGTACTTGTAATGGTCATGATTTACACCTCATGTAAAGCAGCTTGCCCCCGTTTAGTGGCTGATATGCGCAACATTGAATCTCGCTTACCGGAAAATATCAAGGGAAATGTAAAATTAGTATTGGTAAGTATTGACCCGGAGGTAGATACACCAAAACGATTAAAAGCCTTTTCTATTGAAAATAAAATGGAAGGTGATCAATGGCTTTTCTTGCGTTCAACAGAAGAAAATACAAGAGAGTTTGCAGCAGTTTTGGCTGTTAATTATAAAAAAATATCTCCTTTAGATTTCTCTCATTCCAATATCATAAGTATCTTTAATGCCGAAGGAGAATTAGCTTACCAACAAGAAGGATTAGGCGTTAACTCGGATGAAACCATTAAAAAAATTACCGAAGAAGCGGTTAAACTTAATTAAAAATCAACAAAATGAAGATGTTTAAAAAAATGGCACTGACTGCTATAGCAATGGTCAGTATAAATACTTTTGCCCAAGAATTTGATGCGAATTTACAAATCAAACCTCGTTATGAGTTTAGAAATGGGTATAAAGCACCAATCCCTTATGGAGAAACACCAGCTCAGTTTATATCATCAAGAACACGCTTAAGCTTAAATTTTAAGCAAGATAAGTTTGTTACCAAACTGAGCATGCAAAATGTTCGTGTTTGGGGAGATGTTGCTACCAATGCAAAATCGGATGTAAACGGTATTCAAATATTTGAAGCATGGGCACAATATAATTTTGATGACAAATGGAGTACTCGTATTGGTCGTCAAGTGATTTCATATGATAATCAGCGTATCCTTGGTGAAGCTGATTGGGGGCCACAAGCACAAAGCCATGATGCTGCTTTGGTAACCTATAAAAGTAGTAAGAGCCAATTGGATATGGCAGTTGCTTATAATGCCAATGGAGAAACAGATATTGCGGTACCATATACAGTTCCCAATTACAAAGCCATGCAGTATGCCTGGTATCATACTGAGTTAGGAAAACTAAACATGAGTTTATTGTTCTTGAACACAGGCTACGAAAATAAATTGACACCTCCAATTCCAACACCAACACCTGAACTCAAAGTAGATTACATGCAAACATTTGGAACCTATATGAATACCAAAGGTACATCTTGGGATGGAAATCTTTGGTTTTATGGTCAGACTGGAAAAAACAATACATATAATGTGAGTGCTTTTGATGCTGCTCTTAATTTTAATTATGCAGTAACAGAGAAGTTCAAAGCAGGTTTTGGTTATGAATTCCTATCTGGGAAAAGTCAAGCAGATGCTAGTACAAACATAAAATCATTCTATCCTATTTTTGGAACCAACCATGGACTAAATGGCTATATGGATTATTTCTATGTAGGAAATCATAGAAATTCAGTAGGGTTGCAAGATGCATTTTTAAAGTTTGGCTACGCTGTAAATAAATGGCAGTTTGCTTTATTGCCACATGCTTTTAGTGCAGCTAATACAGTTCTGGATGCCAGCGGAAACAAAATGGACAATTATCTTGGTACGGAAATCGATTTTACAGCAGGTTATGCCGTTCATAAGTTTATAAACATTACTGGAGGTTACTCTCAAATGTTCGCTACAGATACTATGCAGAGGCTAAAAGGTGGTGATGTTGACCACACCAACAATTGGGGGTGGTTATGTATTAATGTGAATCCTCAGATTTTTTCTTTCAAATAATTTTGCCTTGTATTGCGAAAGGAGCTTCATAGAGGCTCCTTTTTTTATGCTTTACAATGTCATATTTCAGTAATCCATTCAGGATCTTCTTTGTCCAATTGTTCTTGGGAAATGATTTTTATGTCTTCATCCTCATCAACGTCTTTTACTATTTCCAATTCATTTGCATTTAAGTGCTTAATTTCATTTGGATCTACAGGTTGAAGCAAATTCATAATTTCCTTTAGCAAGTCAGCATCATCAACAGATTTTAGTTTTTCAATTATTTTTTGTTTTAATTCTAAAGTGTTCATAACGTGTGATTTTGAATAGTAAAGTTACGAAAACGAAAACCGATTGCTTGGGTTGGTGTGATGTTTTTAAATAAAAAAAAGAGTTTCAAATACCCCTTTCTTTTATGGTTGATTTATGACTTATGAGTCAATTAAAGTGTATATTTGTAATATATTTACAAATTAAAGCTTTAAGTATGTTGTTAAACTTCAGAATAGCAAATTTTAGGTCAATTAACAAAATGGTGGAATTGTCTATGATTCCTAGTGATTTGAAAAATCCTGTCAATAGAATTATGAAGACAAATCCAAATGCTACAAAAAACAAGGATTATTACGGATTAACTTCAGCTGCTATTTATGGTGCCAATGCAAGTGGGAAAAGTAATGTAATCAGGGCTCTTCATGAGTTTAAAGAATATATTAGGAATTCTACAGATAATAAACCAAATGATACTATAAAATTGTTTAGCCCATTTAGGTTATGTGAAAAAAACATGTTGGAACCATCCTGTTTTTCAATTGATATCTTAATTGAAAATGTTTTATATATGTATTCTGTTGAAGTTTTTCAAAAAGAAGTTATAAATGAATCACTTTTTTTCTATCCAAAGGGATTGAAAGTTAAAGTTTTTGAAAGATATAGACAAGAATTTACTAAAGGGAATGGTTATGAAGGAATTTTTGAGACTATTAAACAGCGTACAACTGAAAATCAATTGTTTTTGAGTAAAGCAGCAATTGAAAATATTGAAATTGCCAAAAGTGTTTATGAGAGGCTCTCTATGTTGCTTGTATTTACGACAGATCTTTTTCATTCTGAGAGATTTAATAGAGCTGCAAATAAACATCTTTTTAGTGGTTTTGAGGGGGAGAGTTTAATTCTAAGTTTATCAAAATCTTTAATACAGAAGTTGGATACACAAGTTGTTGATTTTGAAGAAAAAGATGGTGTAATAAAAACTATTCATTTAAATGATAAGAGCGAGAGGATTGAATTCGAATTCTCTGATGAGTCTTCTGGAACACAACGAGCTATTTCTTTCTCTCCTTTAATTTTTATGGCTTTAAGATATGGGGATATTATTGTAGCCGATGAATTTGAGAGAAGTTTACACCCTGAAATTGCACAATATATTTTAAGGTTATTTAACGATCCAGAAGTGAATACAAAAGGTGCACAATTTATATTTGCAACTCATGATACGACTCTATTAAGTCCTGGAAATAACTTGCGGCGAGATCAAATCAATTTAATTGAGAAAAATTCCAAAGGTGAAACAGAATTATATACTGTTTCCGATATTAAAGGAATTAGAGAAGGGAATTTTGAAAAATGGTATTTGGAAGGTAGATTAGGTGCTGTACCTAATATTGCAAGAGAAACTTTTAGGCATGAATTAATTGAGTTTATAAATTCATAATTATGGCTAAAAGACCCAATAATACTTTTAAAGCAAGAGAGTTTAAATCTAAAGTTTTGATTCTCTGTGAAGGATTGACTGAGAAAAATTATTTTAATGCAATGAAAGAGGATTTTCGTTTGTCAAAAACAATTGCTGTAAATGTTTTTCAAAGTAATAAAGTAGATTGCAAAGGAGTTGTTGAAGAGGCAATAAAGAAAGCTAAGCGAGATGGATTTGGTGAAATATTCGTGGTTTTCGATCATGATAATCAGGCAAAAAGAGATGAAGCTTTCAGGTTAGCATCGGATAAAAATATTAAAGTGATTTTTTCTAGTATTTGTTTTGAGTCTTGGTATTTGTATCATTTTAAAAATTCCACAAAGGCATTTGCATCAGAAGAAGTCCTAGAAAAAGAATTAAAGAAATGTATTGGTATGGAAAATTATGAGAAAAACGATTTTAAACATTATTCGATATTAAAAGATAAGTTGACCATTGCTAAATCAAATGCTGAAAATATTAGATTGTCTGTTGTTGAAAATAATTATGGTGTTGAAATTTTTAATTTAAATCCATATACTAACGTTGATGAATTGGTACTATTTTTAGAAAATCAAAAACAATAAAAAAAGGAGTTTCAAATTTGAAACTCCTTTAAAGTATAAGAACGAATAGAAATTTACTCCACCAATTCAACCATTTTATATTCTCCTTCAACGAGAACTTTAGTCAAACCATGCTTAGATAAATTTTTCATTGATGCATCCCATTTTTTACCGCTTAAATTCGCAGTAATTTTTAGTTGCTGAAGATCCATTTTATTTTCATTTCCTTTCAATAAGTCTACGATAAATTTCTCTTCGTCTGATAATTCAATTGTCTGTTTTTTCTCCGGACGCATTTGAGGGAAGAACAATACTTCTTGAATCGATGCATTGTTGGTCAGGAACATCATCAAACGGTCCATTCCAATTCCTAAACCAGAGGTTGGAGGCATACCGTATTCTAATGCTCTCAAGAAATCCTCATCAATTGTACCAGTAGCTTCATCATCACCTTTTTCAGCCAATCGCATTTGGTCTTCAAAACGCTCTCTTTGGTCAATAGGGTCATTCAATTCAGAGTAAGCATTTGCTACTTCTTTACCACAAACCATCAATTCAAAACGTTCAGTCAAATCTGGATTGTCACGGTGTTGTTTACAAAGCGGAGACATTTCCTTTGGATAATCTGTGATGAATGTTGGCTGAATGTAATTTCCTTCGCATTTAGCGCCAAAAATTTCATCAATCAATTTTCCTTTACCCATTGTTTTGTCTACTTCAATTCCCATTCCTTTAGCAGCTTCATATAATTCAGCTTCGCTTTTTCCGGAAATATCAAAACCAGTAAAATGTTTGATAGAATCTGTCATTGTAACGCGAGCGTAAGGCGCTTTGAAGTTGATTTTATGTTCTCCAAAAGTTGCTTCGCTGGTACCATTTACACCAATAGCGCAATGTTCCAACAAGTTTTCGGTAAAATCCATCATCCAGTTGTAGTCTTTGTAGGCTACATATATTTCCATTGCGGTAAATTCTGGGTTGTGAGTTCTGTCCATTCCTTCGTTACGGAAGTTTTTAGAAAACTCATACACACCGTCAAAACCACCAACAATCAATCTTTTTAAATACAATTCATTAGCAATACGCATGTATAGCGGAATGTCAAGCGAGTTGTGATGCGTGATAAAAGGTCTTGCCGCAGCACCACCAGGGATAGATTGCAAAACAGGAGTTTCAACCTCCAAATATCCTTTATCATTAAAGAAAGAACGCATCGAGTTGAACAATTTTGTTCTCTTGATAAACGTTTCTTTCACATTTTGATTCACTGTCAAATCCACATAACGCATTCTGTAACGCAATTCGGCGTCGTTAAAAGCATCAAATACTTTTCCGTCTTCGTCCACTTTTGGTAGAGGTAACGGACGTAACGTTTTGCTCAAGAAAGTAAATCCGCTTACACGAATACATTTCGCACCTACTTGCGTGGTAAACAATTCTCCTTCAATACCAATAAAATCACCTAAATCGGTCAGTTTTTTAAATACCTGATTGTATAACGTTTTATCATCACCTTCACACAAAACATCACGATTCACGTATAACTGAATACGTCCTTCGCTATCCTGTAATTCGGCGAAACAAGCTTTCCCTTGATCTCTAACACTCATCAAACGTCCGGCAACAATCACCTTCTTACCTTCTTCAAAGTTTTCTTTTACTTGCTTTGAAGTATGATTTACAGGAAAAAGATTAGCAGGATAAGGGTTAATTCCCAAATTGCGTAAGTTTTGAAGTTTTTCTCTACGGATAATTTCTTGTTCGGATAATGCCATTTCGTTCTGATTTTTAAGTGCGCAAAGATAACAAATTGATTGCAGATTTCAGAATGCAGGTTTTAGATTTTTTGGAGCAGAAATTTTAGTCTTTTCCTCAACATTTCACCTGCTGTCCACTGTATTCCCGATTAATAAAAACTACGGCTAAAAAGCCTTGTTTTTCTAAATCGGGAGATGCCGTTTCCATCAGGGCTATTTTACAAGTTTAGTTTTTATAAGATCTTTAGTTGTATTTTATTGTAAAAAAACAATGCAAAATTCCGCACAAAATACTGTAACTTCGTTTTCAGAAAAACTCAGAAATTTAGTATCTCTACATCTTAGCCCCCACAAAAGAACATGAAATTACCTTTTTTTATACTTTTAATTTTTCTAACCGTAAGTTGTCAAGTTACCGAAACCCTTCATCTTAATTCCGATGGAAGCGGAAATATTGAGGTTACTCATTTGAGAGATGAACACAGCTATATGCAAATTGCAAGGGAAAACTATTCTAAGGAAGATGTATACAAAGACACGACCTACGTTTTTGGAGATTTTATCAAGAAACATCAAGAAACTTTTTCGAGAACACCTGTGGCCGACCAAAAAGTATTCTTGAAGTACTCAGGTGTAAAAGTTCATACAAAAGCAAGTTCTTATGATAAAGAATTTAGGTCTATCTATAGCCAGAATTTCCAAAAAGCATCTGATATTGTTGATCTTTCTAAAACGGACCATTATTTAGATGATATTAAAAATAATTATGCTTTGGCTGCCGAAGAGCATTATTACAGAGTAAATTACGATTTTGCAGGCAATCGTTTCAACAGAACCGTAACAATTATAGATACAGTAATACAAAAAAAGGAATTTGATAAAATAGAAGAGTTAAAAGCGAAATACAAAGGCTATAAACTAGTCCAGAATTATGTTCTGAGCTATCATTTTCCTCGAAAAATACAATCAGTTTCCAATCCACTGGCAAAAATTAACGAAGACCGGAAATCACTTTCGATAGAATTTCTATTAACCGATTGTTTGCAAAATCCAGCTAGTACAAATTTAGAAGTGGTTTTAGAACCAGAATCAGCTGATTAAAAAAAGCAACACTTACAAAGTTATTTAAAACCATGTAAGTGTTGCTTTTTTGAAATGCTAAAGATATTGAAATTAGGAGCAGGGGAGTCTGCCCATTAATTTCTTACTTATGTGCTTGTTTTATTTTTGCTCAGCAATTGTTGATTTATTAAGCTTAATGATTCTTATTTTTTGGGCTTTATTATCTGCTAAAAAAAGACGATCATCAACTTGTGCGATGCCAACAATATCTCCAAAAGGATTTGCACCCATAATATCAGATGCATTTATTCTTGGATTATAGGTTTTACCAATGAATTCTTCTTTAGGATAAATACGAAGGTAATTTAAATCTCCAACGTTTTCCGAAGTAACAGCCCATTCATTACTAAATGATATAGCAATAGGTTTTGCATCTGTAAATGGTTTCGTTGTTGGGGTTATTGGGGTAGTAAGTGAACTTGCGGCGTTCTTTCTAATATCCTCAATATTATAAAATAAATAGTCTTTTGCATTTCTTCCGGCTACAACCAAGTTTCCAGATGCAACATCCATCGAATAAATTTCGTCAAAACCTTGTAAGGTGTTTAATTTGGCAATGGGAGTCAAATTCCAATTGCTTGTATCTGTGATTTGCGATGTCTCGAAAACCTTAATGGAGGTTTCTTTTTCTTTGATAAATAAAAGTCCGTCTTTTACAGTAACACCAAAAACATGTACAAAGGTTTGCCACCATTGTCCATTTCCAACAGTGTTTATTCCAAGATTTGTGATTTCATCAATTACAAAAAGTCTTGAATCGACACTTCCAATATATATGCGTCCATTATCAATACATACTGATGAAAGTTTGGTTAGCGGAATTATGGTAGTTCCTTTGGTGTACTCTTTAATTGTTTTTATGTAAGATAAAGTTTTAGCATTAAAAACCTCAAGCACATCACCATTACAGATGTACAATTTATCGTTTGCTACAGCTATCCCTTTAGGATTTAATGTTCCAGTTCCGTCACCAATTTGTTTTGCTGTAATTGTAGCTTCATCCGACGGGTAGTAATACGTATAATTTGTTGGATCAGCAGTCTGGTCAGAATCCTTGCTGCAATTTGTAAAAGTGCAAAGCAATAGTATAAAAAAAGCTATTTTGTTCATGTAGGTATATTTTGTTAATTCCATTTTCCTAGTCCTTTATATTTCATCAAGAAAGGGTTTTTGGGATCAATTGTAAAAACTGGTTTTTTATAAGCTTTACTCAAGTAATTAGTTTTACTCCATCCCTTTAGTACTTCAGGATCGGTAAATGGTAGGTCATTTAAGTATATTAAGTATTTATAAAAATGGGTAAGCATTTCTTGTTGTCCGCCACCTTCTCCACTATTGCATAAATTGCTGCTATGGCTGTAACCGGTGTGATGAGAATACTCATGTGACCAAACAGACATTTCGCCAGTCCAGTGTCCAGTTATATAACCAGATTCCCATTGAGAGGCTAAAGGACCACCTCCCCAAGCTGAGTCACCCCCTACCATTGCCATATAAAGAGATCTGTCATCAACGTATTTCCAATATTGTTGCTCAATTTCGGCTTTAGAAAAATAATCGTAAACTCCATTGACATCATCAGCATTTCCATGCCAATTGATAGCTCCATTTATTGCAGTTCCGGCTAGAGCAGCTTGCTCTTGTTTGTATTTATCGAAATTGATAAAAGTTTCATAATACAAAGGATGGCTTAATGCATAGGAGTAGTTGATGATCATTGTTATTGCCTCTTTGGCCAAAACAGGGTTCATTGGTAAAAATTTGCCAGGTTCACTTAAATGATACCCATCATGAAATTGTACCAATTGTGAAGACTTTATTCTTTTGAATTTAGCAAATAAAGGATCAGTTGATTCTATTGAGAATTCTATTGCACCAGAAGAGAAACCGTCAATTTTATCAATCGTAACGGCATTACCAGTTTCAAGTAAATAATCATTTTTTCCAGCCACTAAAGGAATTTGGTGAAACGAACGATGGAAAGCTGGGATTTTTGTAAAATGATAGATTAAGAATCGTTTGTCATAGTTGCCCAATTTGGCATAGATTTTTACATCCGAAAGTCCAACTGGAGAATAAAGAGATATTTGAACCGAATCTTTTCCTTTTTGAATTATTTGCAACGGCTGGTTTATGCGAAACCAACGATCTTTTTTGTCATACATTTTTGAAGGACTTTCGGCATCCTCAAACATAGTCATTGGTCGGTTTCCTATCGGTAAATTTGTTGCGTCAATGCTTGATAAATAATTAGGCTTGTAATCAGCGTATTGAGTTTCGTTATCACAGCTGGTAAGCATGACAAAAGCAGACAATAATAAATTGGCAAAGAGCCATTTTTTGACGTTTGGGGTCATTTAAACAAGATTAGGGGTTATTGTGTTTTGGAATAAAAAAAGTGTAAATGTCTTCTCTTTTTTAAAAATAAAAAACTTTTTTTGTGTTTATTTAGCTATTAATGCAAAAAAGCGAGAGTATTGTTTGTCTAGATAGCAAGTATATTCGGGACTATTACATATTGTTTAAGCTTTGTAGTTTACGTTTCGGTTTTTATGACTTCAAGTAAAAAAACCTTTGTAACTTTGCGTTTCAAAGAAATAAAATGAACAAAAAAATCCAACTTCAAGATTTAGGAAATAAAGATTATAAAGCAACTTGGGAATACCAGGAAGAACTGTTTAAAGGAATCGTGGATTTGAAGATTCAAAACAGGAGGGAAGAAACAACTATTCCTACACCTAACTATTTTTTGTTTGTAGAACATCCACATGTGTATACTCTAGGTAAAAGTGGTGATTTAAGTAATTTGCTTTTGTCCGAAAAACAATTAGAAGCCAAAGGTGCTACTTTCTATAAAATCAACAGAGGTGGGGATATAACGTACCACGGGCCTGGACAGATTGTGGGTTATCCTATTCTGGACTTAGAAAATTTCTTTTCGGATATTCATAAATACTTGCGTTTGCTGGAAGAAGCTATTATCCTGACATTGCAGGAATATGGTTTGGAATGCGGACGAAGTGACGGTGAAACTGGAGTTTGGCTTGGAGTAGGAACACCATTTGCCCGAAAAATTTGTGCGATGGGTGTTCGCGCTTCGCGTTGGGTAACGATGCATGGTTTTGCTCTAAATGTCAATGCCGACTTGGGCTATTTTGATAATATCATTCCATGCGGAATTCGTGGCAAAGCAGTTACTTCGCTTAATGTAGAGCTTGGTGTCGAAAAAGTGAATGAGCAAGAAGTGAAAGAAAAAATCTTGAAGCATTTCTCGGATTTGTTTGAATGCTCGATTGTTCGATAGTTGGATTAATAAAGGGATTATTAGATCGTTAGATTTTTCGAAAAATCTAATAATCCAACAATCTAAAAGCCTAAAAATCCAATTTTAACTGCTCAGGCAATAATCTAAAACTCATTCGGTGGTATTTTGTGGTGCCATATTTTTGGATAGCATCACGGTGTTCTTGTGTGGGATAGCCTTTGTTCTTTTTCCAATTGTACATTGGGAATTCCTCGTGAATTTTGTCCATGTATTCATCACGATAGGTTTTTGCCAGAACGGATGCAGCGGCAATACTCAAGTATTTAGAATCACCTTTTATAATACTTTGGTTCGGAATAGATTTCAGTAATTCTATTTCGGCTTTAGAGAATTTTTTTCCGAAACTGTTTTTCAAACCCAATTTGGCATTCAAAGAACGGTTGCCGTCTACGATAATAAATTCAGGGGTTTGAGTTAATTTCAAGACACATTCCTGCATTCCCTTCATCGATGCGTTTAGAATGTTTATTTCATCAATTTCATTCGGATGCAAATGGGTAACAGCAAATGTAATGGCTTCTTGTTCTATAATGGGTCTGAGTTTTTCTCTCGCTTTTTCGGATAATTGCTTACTGTCGTTTAGGATGGTGTTTTTAAAATCTAATGGTAAAATCACAGCAGCAGCTGTTACTGGGCCAGCAAGACAGCCACGTCCCGCTTCATCAGTACCGGTTTCAAGCAGGAAAGAGGAAAAATTATTTAGAAGCATATTGAAATCTTTTCGAGTGGCAAATATTGCGATTTTTTTTGCTATAGGCAATAGGCAGTAAGCTGTAGGTAAAGCTTATTGCTTACAGTTTACTGCCTAACGCATAATTTGAAGTGTTTTTTTATTTATACGTTTTTATCCTTTACCTTTGCTCAATATATCAGTAAAATAATTGCCTAATTATAATTTTTTCAAATGAGAATTTTCTTTTCTTTATTTTTTTTAGCTTTCCCAATTCTCCTATTTTCTCAAGTAAATAGTGCTAAAGAAATAGATTATAATAGCAAATACAATGCTACGGACTCTGTAAAGAAGAAAAAAGCACCCGTTGCAACTCTAGATATGTATCAGTTTATTTCGGTAGATCGGGATACAACTTATATAGATACAACCCAGTCTATAAAAAAAGAGTATAGTTATAATTATTTAAGGAAAGATATTTTTGGTCTTTTGCGTTTTACCAATGTGGGACAAACCTATAATACGTTGCAATATGGTATAAATGGATTTTCACCATATCCTGAATTTGGTTTTACGGCAAAACAATTTAATTACATCAAAGCCAATGAGATTAAATATGCTAATGTGGCCACTCCAGTAACCGAGTTGTATTTTAAAACTACGATACAAAGAGGACAATCTGCTGATTCTTATTTTACTTTGAATACTTCTCCAAGATTAAATTTTTCTATAGCGTATAGAGCATTAAGATCCGAGGGAAGATACATAAACCAAGAGGCTAGAACCGGGAATTTTAGATTCACAACGAGCTATAATACTAAGGATGGACGTTATATTGCTAATGCACATTATACTTCTCAGAAGATTCAGAATGAAGAGAATGGAGGGATTAGTTCAGTAAGTGATTTTGAAAGTGGTGATTCCTCTTTTGACAATAGAGCCAGACTTGGCGTTTATTTTGAAGATGCAATGTCTTTACTAAAAGGAAACCGTGTTTTTGTAGATCAGGCTTTTAGAGTAAACAAAAAGAAAGGAGCCAATAATTTATATGTGACTGAACAATTTAATTATGAGAACATACACTTTGATTATGCGCAGCAAACAATAGCATCTACAGTTGGAGGCAAACAGGTGTTTCGTTACGGTGAATCTTTTGTGACTAGCGGTATAAATGATAAGACGAAATACAATAAAATGTACAACAAAGCAGGGTTAGTTTATGAAAATACGACTTTGGGTGCTTTTACTTTTTTTGTAGATGATTTACGTTCTAATTACTACTATAATAAGATATTATATTTTAGTGATAAGGTTGTGCCAAACTTGTTAAGTCAAACCATAAACACAGTAGGAGGACAGTATAATTATAGAAAAGACAAATGGAATGGTAAGTTTTTATATTCTAAGTCAGTAACGGATCAAAATTTATCAAACCTGGATGCATCAGCTCAGTATGATATTAATGATGAAAATCAAATTTCATTTAGATATCAAAACATGAATAAATTGCCAAACAATAATTATGATTTATATCAGAGTAGTTATAAAGCCTACAATTGGTCAAATGATTTTCAGAATGAGAAAATTAATGCCATTAGTGTTAATGCAACTACAAAATGGGTTTCACTTTCCTTACAGTTGAATTCGATAAAAGATCATTTGTATTTTGCAGATATTACTACTGAGACAGAAAGAAATGAAGGCAAGCAAATTGTGGCACCAGCTCAATATGGTAATGTGATTAATTATGCTTCGCTAAAGGTAGCCAAAGAGTTTGTGTTTGGTAAATGGGCATTAGATAATACTTTATTATTTCAAAAGGTAGAACAATCAAATTCTATTTTGAATGTTCCGGAATTTGTGACTAGAAACACATTGTACTATTCGGATTATTTTTTTACAAAAAAACTGTTTTTTCAAACGGGTGTTGAGTTGAATTACTTTACCAACTATTATAGTGATAGTTATAATCCGTTGATAGGAGAGTTTTTCGTTCAGGATAGAGTGAAAATAGGAAATTATCCAAATCTAGATTTCTTTATAAATACTAAAATTCAAAGAACCCGAATTTATTTAAAAGCAGAACATTTTAATTCACTTTTTTCAAAGAATAATTATTTTTCAGCACCAGATTATCCATACCGTGATTTCTTAATCCGTTTTGGATTAGTATGGAACTTCTTTAATTAATTCAATGCCACAGGCATTTATTATTATAATTTTAAAATAACCACATAATGCAGTACTCAGAAAATATATTAGGAACTATTGGGAATACACCTTTGGTAAAACTCAATAAAGTGGTAGACGGAATCGAAGCTTTGGTATTGGCGAAAGTTGAGACTTTCAATCCTGGTAATTCGGTAAAAGACCGTATGGCGGTAAAAATGATTGAAGATGCTGAAGCTGATGGAAGATTAAAACCAGGAGGAACCATAATTGAAGGAACTTCTGGAAATACAGGAATGGGCTTGGCGCTAGTGGCGATTATCAAAGGATACAAATTAATTTGTGTGATCTCTGATAAGCAATCTAAAGAGAAAATGGATATTCTTCGTGCGGTAGGTGCCAAAGTGGTAGTTTGTCCTACCGATGTGGAGCCAACAGATCCACGTTCGTATTATTCAGTTTCTAAAAGATTGGCAGAAGAAACACCAAATTCTTGGTATGTTAATCAATACGATAATTTGTCTAATGCATTAGCACATTACGAGCAAACAGGACCTGAAATTTGGAAGCAAACAGAAGGTAAAATAACTCATTTTGTAGTAGGAGTAGGTACTGGAGGAACGATTTCTGGTGTTGGAAAATACTTGAAAGAGAAAAATCCAAACATAAAAATCTGGGGAATAGATACTTATGGGTCAGTATTTAAAAAATACCACGAGACAGGGATTTTTGATGAAAATGAAATTTACTCATACATCACAGAAGGAATTGGAGAAGATATTCTACCAAAGAATGTTGACTTTTCTTTAATCGATGGGTTCACTAAAGTGACTGATAAAGACGCTGCAGTTTATACTAGAAAAATTGCACTCGAGGAAGGAATATTTGTTGGGAATTCAGCAGGAGCAGCCGTAAAAGGATTGCTACAGCTTAAAGAGCATTTTAAGCCAGATGATGTTGTTGTGGTATTGTTTCATGATTCAGGAAGTCGTTATGTTGGTAAAATGTTCAATGACGATTGGATGAGAGAAAGAGGATTCTTGGAAGATGATATTACTAAGGCCGAAGATGTTATCAAAGATCATATCGATAAACCATTGGTAATTGTACGTACAGAAGAATTGGTATCGCATGCAATCGAAAGAATGCGTAAATATAAAATATCTCAGATTCCGGTAATCGATGTTACAGGATTTGTAGGATCAGTTGATGAAAGTGATTTATTCCGTAGTTATGTAGCTGATAAAAATGTAGCCGATAAACCAATCAAGGAAGTTATGGGGAAACCATTTCCTATAGTGAAATTAGGTACTTCGGTAGATGAATTATATAAATTGTTTACGAAAGAGAATGACGCTGTATTGGTCGATTTAGGAAACGGACATCACCACATTATTACCAAACACGATATCATCGGGTCGATGAAATAAGTTTATTTGAATTGGGATTTTATAGCTTGTATAGAATCCCAATCTTTTTTTTGAATCTATAATCTAAAAATCTCATGACGTTTACCGCTATAGATTTTGAAACTGCAACCGCTTATCATCCGTGTTCCGTTGGTATTGTTACCGTTGAGAATGGAGTTATTGTTGATGAGTTTGTAACCTTAATCAAACCACCCAATAATGAGTACAATCCCTATACGATACGAGTACATGGAATTTATCCTAAGGATACAGTAAATGCTAAATCGTTTGTAGAAGTATTTCCTGAAATTCAAAAAAGACTTCAAAACAGAGTTGTTGTAGCGCACAATGAGAGCTTCGATCGTAATGTTTTGTCTAAATCAATGGCACTTTATGGTTTGAACTACAAGGATTTAAATATTGGTTCCCGTTGGGAATGTACCGTAAAAATATACAAATCCAAAGGTTTAAAGCCTACTACTTTAAGCGACTGCTGCAGAGCCATGCAAATTCAACTGAATCATCACGAAGCTTTATCGGATGCTCGAGCATGTGCTAAATTATATTTATTGAAATAGTTTTTCAAGCATACTCTTTTTTAATATTGTCGAGCAAGTTTTTTTTATTTTGTAAGATAAGTTGTTGATTTTTTTAGTATTTTAGTTTTTGTGATGAGTCTATTTTCTCATCTTTTTATCTATTATCTAAAAAAAATATGAAAGAAGATTTTCTTCACTACCTCTGGAAATTCAAAAAGTTTGATACTTTGAATCTTAAAACTTGCAATCAGGAGGAAATCATTATAAGTAATGTGGGACAATATTTAGAATTGGCAGGGCCAGATTTTTTCAATGCCCAAATTACTATTGGAAATCAAAAATGGGCAGGAAATGTAGAAATTCACCTAAAATCGTCTGATTGGTATGTACACCATCATGAGAAAGACCCAGGATATGAAAATGTAATTCTACATGTAGTTTGGGAACACGATTCTGAGATTTACAGAAATAATAATACTGAGATCCCCGTTCTTGAGCTCAAAAATTATGTTAGTACTGAGGTTTTAAATAATTACCAAAAATTGCTATCTCCAAAATCTTGGATTTTTTGCGAAAAACAGCTAAAAGAAATTCCACAATTTACATTAATAAATTGGCAGGAGCGCTTGTTTTTTGAGCGTTTGGAAAGAAAATCAAAACCTATTCTAGATTTGTTAAAATCAACCAATAATGATTGGGAAGCGATTTTGTTTTGTCTTTTAGCAAAGAATTTTGGTTTGAATACCAATGGAGAGGTATTTCTCAAAATAGCTCAATCTATTCCGTTTTCTGTAATTAGAAAAGAATGTTTTGAGGTTGAAAACTTAGAAGCTTTACTATTTGGTTCTGCAGGATTATTAGATGTAGAGAAAGAAGATAATTATTTTAAGGATTTAAAATTTAGATATTACTATTTGCTTCATAAATATCAAATAGAGAAAAGTTGCATTGAACCCGTTCAGTTTTTTAAACACCGTCCCGATAATTTCCCAACGATTCGACTTTCTCAATTAGCGAATTTATATCATAAACAGCAAAATTTATTTTCTAAAATAAGTGACTTAAATTCTATAGAAGCTTTTTATGAAGTCTTTCAGGTTTCGGTAGCTTTGTATTGGCAAACTCATTATCAATTTGACAAAGTGAGCTTCAAGAAAAAGAAAACTTTATCCAAATCCTTTATTGATTTACTTGTTTTAAATACGGTCTTGCCGCTTCAATTTGCATACGCAAAAAGTCAAGGAAAGGAAGTTTCTGAAGACTTAATAGCGATTTTAAATGATGTTGAGCCTGAAAAGAATTCGATTATAGAAAAATTTAATTTCTTTGGAATAAAGGCTAAAAATGCGTTTGAAACCCAATCTCTTTTACAACTGAAGAATGAATATTGCAGCAAGAATAAATGTTTAGATTGTGCTATCGGAATGGAGTTGCTGAAAAGTAATTAGAATTTTGTTTAATTTTGTCCAACTCTTAAGAGAAATAGAAGTTTATGAGAGCAGTTATTAAATTAAAATATTTTTTAGAAAAATACGGTTTCCATGTATCATCACGATTGGCTGATAAATTGGGAATGCGAGTAACAAGTGTACGTTTGTTTTTTATTTATATATCTTTTGTTACAGCAGGATTAGGATTTGGAGTCTATCTTACATTGGCTTTTTGGATACGGCTCAAAGATTTAATTCGGGCGAAAAGGACTTCTGTTTTTGATTTGTAATTATTTTTAAAACATAAAAAAAAGGGATTTTAAAGTTAAACTTTAAAATCCCTTTTTTTTATGCTGATTAAATTTATTCTTCTGAATTATTTAATGCGCTGTTTTTCTTTCCATAAGAGAAATAGAAAACAATCCCTAAAGCCATCCAAGCAAAAAGCCTTAACCAGTTAGTCCAGCCTAAACCGTACATCATGGCGCAACATACAAATACACCTAAAAGAGGCACAAATGGAACAAGAGGGGTTTTGAATTCTCTAACCATATTAGGTTCTCTTTTTCTCAAAACAATTACAGAAATACATACAAGAACAAAAGCAAATAAGGTTCCGATACTAGTCATGTCACCTACAATGTCTCCAGGTACAAAAGCAGCAAAAGCTCCAACGATTACTAAAATACAAAGATTTGCTTTGTATGGAGTTTTGTATGTAGGATGTAAATCACTGAACATTTTTGGCAATAAACCATCTTTACCCATAGAATAAAAAACTCTAGACTGTCCTAATAACATCACTAAAATAACAGATGAGAATCCTGCTAAAATTGCAACAGTAACAAATTGTGCAAGCCAATTGTAGCTAGCTCCCATAGCACCTATAATTGCATTTGCAACAGAAGCTTCTTTACCGTCAGTTCTGAAAAATTCTACTGGCTCAAGACCTGTTAATACATGACCAAAAAGGATGTATAAAACGGTACATATAGCTAAAGATCCCAAGATTCCAATAGGCATATTCTTTTTAGGATTTATAGTTTCTTGTGCAGCTGTACTTACAGCATCAAAACCAATGAAGGCAAAGAAAACAGTACCAGCAGCTCCTAATATACCCATAACTCCGCCAAAACTATGACCTACTCCATGTTCATCAGTAAAAATAGATGGTGCAGGAATATATGGTTTATGATTTTCAGGGTTGATAAATTGCCATCCAAGAACGATAATTAATACTACAATTGCAACTTTAACAATCACAATGATTCCGTTTATAAATGCTGATTCTTGTATTCCTTTTATTAAAATAAGGCTGATAATTCCAACAATAAATAAAGCAGGTAAGTTGATAATTCCGTGCGTTACTTGATGTGTTACCGGATCGACCATTTTTTGAAATGGAGAGTGCGAAAATTCAAATGGAATAGGGCTTACGTGGAGTACGTTGATCAGTAAATTATTAAGATATTCACTCCATGCAATTCCTACTGTTGCAGCACCTACAGCATATTCAAGTATTAAATCCCAACCAATAATCCAAGCTAGAAATTCACCCATTGTAGCATAAGTGTAAGTATAAGCACTACCTGAAATTGGAATAGAAGAAGAAAGTTCAGCGTAACATAATCCTGCTAAAGCACAACCAATAGCGGCAACAACAAATGCTATGGTTACAGATGGCCCAGCACTTTGTGCTGCAGCTGTAGCTGTTCTTACAAATAGTCCAGCTCCAATAATAGCTCCTATTCCTAGTGCAATTAATGACCAAGCGGTTAATGTTCTCTTTAATCCTTTTTCAGAATCGGCAGCTTCTGCTAATAGTTGGGCTAATGGTTTTCTTTTCCAAATAGACATGGTTTTTATGGTTTAATGTTATTAAGTGCCAAATGTATTGTTTTTTTTTATAAAAAATAAAAATTATAATTTCATTTAATCAGTAAATTAATGATTCTGCTGCTTTTTTGTTCATAAATATGAAAGTATTCATTTGAAAAAATGGCTTTCAGAGAGAATTAATAATTATTATTTTTCTTATAAAACAAATAGTTTTTATGTGTTTATTCTCTATTTTAGATTTCAAATATTCAATTTAAAAAAATAGTTAAAGAATGGCAGTCAATACAATTAAAGATTATTTTAAATTTACAAGAGAACAACGCAAGGGATTAATGATTTTGTTTGGAATTATAGTTACGCTTCAATTGGTTTATTATTTTGTTGATTTTAATGTGATTCAAAAAAAATATCCTGATAAAGAGAAATGGCTTTCTCTGCAATCTGAAATTGATATTGCAAAATTTGAGAGTAGTAATAAGTCGTCTAGAACGCATTCTTTTAATCCTAATTTTATTTCGGACTATAAAGGATACAAGCTCGGAATGTCGGTTCAGGAGATAGATAGGCTTCTTGCATTTAGAAAAAATAACAAATTTGTTAATTCAGCCAAAGAATTTCAAGACGTAACAAAGGTTTCAGATTCATTGTTGAATATAATAGCTCCTTATTTTAAATTCCCGGATTGGGTAAACCGTAAAAAAGATTTTAAAGAATATAAAGATTTTTCAAATACAGCTTTTGCTAAAAAAGAAAAAATAGTTCAAACGGATATCAATTTGGCTACAAAAGAGGATTTGATTAAAATATTCGGAATAGGAGAAGCAATTTCGGTTCGGATTTTAAATCAAAAAGAAAAATTAGGCGGTTTTGTTTCCATGGAACAGCTTAAAGATGTTTGGGGATTATCTCCGGAAGTTATTATAAATTTAAATACTCATTTTGCTATTACGAAGCTTCCTAATTTGAATAAAATAGACATAAACAATGCGTCATTAAAAGAACTTTCTCGTTTTTTTTATTTCAAATACGACTTGGCAAAACAGATTGTAAAATACAGAAGCATGAACGGTGATTTTAAAAATATTGAGGATTTGATAAAAATTAACGGCTTTCCTGTTGAAAAAGCAAATTTTATTGCCTTATATTTGGACTTTTAATATAAAAGACATTTATGATGAATTTTGATTACAACGAAACACAATCTTTAATAGCGCAATCTATAAGAGACTTTGCTGAAAAAAATATAAGACCTTTTATAATGGAGTGGGATGAAGCACAAATCTTTCCAATCTCTTTATTTAAGAAGCTTGGAGAAATGGGATTTATGGGTGTTTTAGTACCCGAAGAATTGGGAGGTTCAGGATTAGGTTATCATGAGTATATTACCGTTGTAGAAGAGATTTCGAAAGTAGATCCTTCTATAGGATTGTCTGTTGCGGCTCATAACTCATTATGCACAAATCATATTTTAACTTTTGGTAACGAAGAACAAAAGAAAAAATGGATTCCTAAATTAGCAACAGCTGAACACATCGGAGCATGGGGATTAACAGAGCACAATACAGGATCTGATGCTGGCGGGATGAATACAACAGCGGTAAAGGATGGAGATCATTGGGTAGTAAACGGTGCTAAAAACTTTATTACACATGCCATTTCTGGTGATATTGCCGTAGTAATTGTACGTACTGGCGAGAAAGGTGATTCTAAAGGTATGACTGCTTTTGTTCTCGAAAAAGGAATGCCAGGATTTACATCCGGTAAAAAAGAGAATAAATTAGGAATGCGTGCTAGTGAAACAGCCGAATTGATTTTTGATAATTGCAGAATACCAGATGCCAATAGGTTAGGGGAAGTAGGTCAAGGATTTATTCAGGCTATGAAAATTCTAGATGGTGGCCGAATTTCAATAGGAGCGCTGTCGTTAGGGATTGCAAAAGGAGCTTACGAAGCCGCTTTGAAATATTCTAAGGAAAGACATCAGTTTGGACAGCCTATTTGTGAGTTTCAAGGGATATCGTTTAAATTAGCTGATATGGCTACAGAAATAGAAGCGTCAGAGTTGTTATTGCACAAAGCAGCTTTCTTGAAAGAGCAACACAAGCCAATGACTACAATAGGAGCAATGGCAAAAATGTACGCATCAGAGGTTTGTGTGAAAGTGGCTAATGAAGCAATACAGATACATGGTGGTTATGGATATACTAAAGATTATCCTGTAGAGAAATTCTATAGAGATTCAAAATTATGTACTATAGGCGAGGGAACTACCGAAATCCAAAAAGTAGTAATATCTAGGAATATATTGAAAAGTTAAAGGAGTTTAGAATTTCAGAAGGAAGAACCAAGGAACAGGAAGTTGTAGCTTGTTTTTTTTTGCTAAAATAATTAATAATTTATAACTCATAATTCATAATTATTTTTTACTTTTGCGCACTTAACGAAAGGGGGTGATAAAATTATGTTAATTATACCAATTAAAGACGGAGAAAATATCGATAGAGCACTTAAGCGCTATAAAAGAAAATTCGATAAAACTGGAACTGTAAGACAATTAAGAGCGCGTACTGCTTTTATTAAGCCATCAGTTATCAATAGAATGAAATTCCAAAAAGCGGCTTATATTCAAAACTTGAAAGATAGTTTAGAAAATATCTAGTCGAAATTCTATTAAAAATAAATTGCCGTTAGTGATTAAAGTTTCATAACTTTGATGCTAACGGTTTTTTTATGGCTACAAATAAAGATGCATTTAGAGATTATCTGCAATTAGAAAAAAAATATTCTTCACATACTATAAATGCTTATTTAAATGACATCGCTTACTTCGAGTCGTTTAATAAGGAGTTTTTTCAGCAAGAAAGCATAGATAAGGTAAGTTATAGTCAAATTAGAAGTTGGATCGTTTCACTTGTTGATGATTCAGTTTCTAATGTCACGGTAAATAGAAAAATTGCTTCCCTAAAAGCGTTTTATAAATTTCTATTGAAAACAAAACAAATTGAAGTTAGTCCGTTGTTAAAGCATAAAGCTTTAAAAGTTCCAAAAAAACTGCAAATCCCTTTTTCGGAAAAAGAATTGGTCGATGTTTTAGATTGGGTAGGTGAGTTGAGCGGCTTTCAGGAAGTGAGGGATAGGCTTATTATTGATTTGTTTTATACTACAGGCATGCGTAGAACGGAGCTGATACATCTGAAATGTGCAGATGTGAATTTGTATAATAATACAATTAAGGTGCTTGGAAAGAGAAATAAAGAGAGGGTACTTCCTGTTTTGCCTGTTGTTGTAAAACAGTTATTGTTGTACAATAAGGAAAGAATTAATTTGGAATGTATCGTTGATCAGGAATATTTATTTCTCACAAAAAAAGGGTTAAAATTAAGTGATTCTTTTGTGTATCGATTAATAAATTCATACTTTAGTACTGTCTCAGAAAAGGTGAAAAAAAGCCCGCATATTTTAAGACATACATTCGCAACTCACTTATTAAATAACGGAGCTGATCTAAATTCAGTGAAAGAATTGTTAGGACACTCAAGTTTAGCGTCCACTCAAATATATACACATAGTAGTTTGTTAGAACTTAAAAAAGTGTATCAGGATGCGCATCCTAGAAATAAAAAATGATTCGAAAAAAGTTTAACCATTAAAAAAGATTGATTATGAAGGTAAATGTTCATGCAGTTAACTTTACTGTTGATAAAAAGCTAGTAGATTTCGTTCAAGATAGAATGGATAGATTGGAGAAATATTATGATAGAGTAGTGTCTTCGGATGTTTTTTTAAAAGTTGAAAAGACAAGTGATAAGGAAAATAAAATAGTTGAAATGAAGATTAATGTTCCTGGAGATGATTTTTTGGTAAAAAAGCAGTGTAAAACCTTTGAAGAGGCTACAGATCAGGCAGCGGAATCTATAGAAAGATTGCTGGTAAAACGTAAAGAAAAGTTAAGAACACATATTTAATGAAAATTTTTTCAAAAAATGTTTTGATTAGAAGATAAAATCTCTACATTTGCAGTCCGTTAGAAATAGCGGACTTTTTTTATTGATAACGCCGATGTAGCTCAGCTGGCTAGAGCAGCTGATTTGTAATCAGCAGGTCGTGGGTTCGAGTCCCTCTATCGGCTCTAAAGAGATTGAAAATTTTAGATTTTCTGAATTGTAGATAAAAAAGTTTTGATTTGTGATTGTGAGTATTGGTTTTGAATTTTAATTTAAAATCGTAATTCTGAAAATCATAAATTATTTGGGGAGATACTCAAGCGGCCAACGAGGGCAGACTGTAAATCTGCTGTGTGAACTTCGCAGGTTCGAATCCTGCTCTCCCCACAAGAATTAATTTAGATTGCGGATTTTGGATTTAAGATTGAAAAAAAACTAAAATAAGAAATCTAAGCTCTTTAATCAAGGATTCTGCCGACTTAGCTCAGGGGTAGAGTGCTTCCTTGGTAAGGAAGAGGTCACGGGTTCAATTCCCGTAGTTGGCTCAAGTAAGTAGGAAATTGAAATAAATATATAAACTAGATTAAAAATTAAGTAAAATGGCAAAAGAAACCTTTAACCGTTCGAAACCACACTTAAATATTGGTACGATCGGACACGTAGATCACGGTAAAACTACTTTAACAGCAGCAATCACAAAAGTGTTATCTGATGCTGGTTACTGTCAAGCAAAATCATTTGATCAAATTGATAATGCTCCTGAAGAAAAAGAAAGAGGTATTACAATTAATACATCACACGTTGAGTACGAAACTGCTAACCGTCACTACGCACACGTTGACTGTCCAGGTCACGCGGATTACGTAAAAAACATGGTTACTGGTGCTGCTCAAATGGATGGAGCTATCCTTGTTGTAGCTGCAACTGACGGACCAATGCCACAAACACGTGAGCACATCCTTTTAGGTCGTCAAGTAGGTATCCCTAGAATGGTAGTATTCATGAACAAAGTGGATATGGTTGATGATGCTGAGTTATTAGAGTTAGTTGAAATGGAAATCAGAGACTTATTGTCTTTCTACGAATATGATGGAGACAATTGTCCAGTTATTCAAGGTTCTGCTTTAGGAGGATTGAATAATGACGCTGCTTGGGTACCAAAAATTCTTGAATTGATGGAAGCAGTTGATAACTGGATTGAAGAGCCAGTACGTGATACTGATAAGCCATTCTTGATGCCAGTTGAAGACGTATTTACAATTACAGGTCGTGGAACTGTTGCTACAGGTCGTATCGAAACTGGTATTGCTAATACAGGAGATGCTGTTGAAATCATTGGTATGGGAGCTGAAAAATTAACTTCTACTATTACAGGAGTTGAGATGTTCCGTAAAATCCTTGATAGAGGTGAAGCTGGAGATAACGTAGGTTTGTTATTAAGAGGTATTGATAAAGAATCTATCAAAAGAGGAATGGTTATCATTAAGCCAGGATCTGTTAAACCACACGCTACTTTCAAAGCTGAGGTGTATATCTTGAAAAAAGAAGAAGGTGGACGTCACACTCCATTCCACAATAACTACCGTCCACAGTTCTACGTACGTACAACTGACGTAACAGGAGTTATTACTTTACCAGAAGGAGTAGAGATGGTAATGCCAGGTGATAACTTAACTATCAATGTTACTTTGTTAAGCCCAATCGCAATGAGCGTTGGTTTACGTTTTGCAATCCGTGAGGGTGGTAGAACTGTAGGTGCAGGACAAGTAACTGAAATTGTAGACTAATTACTGCATAATACTAGGCCAGTGTCGGCTTAACGGCACTGGTTCTTATTAACTACGGGCGTAGTTCAAGGGTAGAATAGCGGTCTCCAAAACCGTTGATGGGGGTTCGAATCCCTCCGCCCGTGCAAAATAAACTAATCACGATGACAAAAGTTGTTAATTACATATCGGAATCATTTGAAGAATTAAAATCAAATGTAACTTGGCCAGCTTGGGCTGAAGTACAACGTCTTACGATTGTTGTTGCTGTTTTTTCAGTGGTATTCGCTTTAGCAACATGGGGAGTAGATGAAGTTTTTGCAAAAACATTAGCTGTGTTTTTTAACTGGATAAAAGCATAATTTTTGTAATGGCAGATAATAATATAAAGAAATGGTATGTCGTTCGTGCGGTAAGCGGACAAGAAAATAAAGTGAAAGCTTATATAGAAACAGAAATTACTCGTCTTGGGATGGAGGATTATGTTTCTCAGGTTCTTGTGCCTACTGAAAAAGTAGTTACTGTAAAAGACGGGAAAAAATCATCTAAGGATAAAGTTTATTTTCCTGGTTATGTCATGATTGAGGCAAATCTAGTTGGAGAAATACCTCATATTATTAAGTCTATAACAAGCGTTATTGGTTTTTTAGGTGAAACAAAAGGTGGAGAGCCTGTGCCACTTAGAATGTCAGAAGTAAATAGGATGTTAGGTAAAGTAGATGAGTTAGCTGTAAATACAGATACTCGTTCTATTCCTTTCAACGTTGGAGAAACAATTAAGGTTGTTGATGGTCCATTTAATGGATTTAATGGTACCGTTGAAAAAATAAATGAAGAAAAGCGTAAGCTTGAAGTAATGGTTAAGATTTTCGGAAGAAAAACTCCATTAGAGTTGAGTTTTATGCAAGTTGAAAAAGTATAATTTTTGTTACATCTATAATAACCACCACAATCGCTTCCAAGATTGTTGTGTTAAATTTTTTAAAAATGGCTAAAGAAATTAGTAAGGTAGTTAAACTACAAGTTAAGGGAGGTGCTGCGAACCCGTCGCCACCGGTTGGACCTGCTTTAGGAGCTGCTGGGGTAAACATCATGGAGTTCTGTAAGCAATTTAATGCTAGAACTCAGGATAAACCTGGCAAAATTTGTCCAGTGCAAATCACTGTGTACAAAGACAAATCATTTGATTTTGTTGTTAAGACTCCTCCAGCGGCTGTCCAGTTATTGGAAGCTGCAAAGCTAAAGTCAGGATCTGGTGAACCAAATCGTAAAAAAGTAGCTAGCGTTACTTGGGATGTTATCAAGGCAATTGCTGAAGATAAAATGGTAGATTTAAATGCATTCACAATCGAATCTGCTATGAGCATGATTGCTGGAACAGCTAGATCTATGGGTATAACTGTATCAGGAGATTCTCCTTTTTAATTAAGAGAAAGACATGGCAAAATTGACAAAAAAGCAAAAAGAGGCTGCTTCAAAAATTGAAAAGAACAAATTATATTCTTTAAAAGATGCTGCTGCATTGATTAAAGTTGTTGCTTCTGCAAAATTTGATGAGTCTGTTGATATCGCAGTTCGTTTGGGTGTTGATCCAAGAAAAGCGAATCAAATGGTGAGAGGTGTAGTAACATTACCTCACGGAACAGGTAAAGATGTTAAAGTATTGGCATTGGTTACTCCAGATAAAGAAGCGGAAGCTAAAGAAGCTGGTGCAGACTATGTTGGTCTTGATGATTACCTTCAAAAAATTAAAGACGGTTGGACTGATGTTGATGTTATCATCACTATGCCAGCTGTTATGGGTAAATTAGGTCCATTAGGTCGTATTTTAGGACCTAGAGGTTTAATGCCAAACCCAAAAACAGGAACTGTAACTATGGATGTTGCAAAAGCTGTTGCTGAGGTAAAAGCTGGTAAAATTGACTTTAAAGTTGATAAAACTGGTATCGTACATGCAGGAATTGGTAAAGTTTCTTTTGGAGCTGAGCAAATTGTTGACAATGCACACGAAATTATTCAAACATTAATCAAACTTAAACCAACTGCTGCTAAAGGTACATACATTAAAGGTATTCACCTTACAAGCACAATGAGTCCAGCTATTGCTTTGGATCCTAAAGCAGTATAATTGGTAGTTAATAATTTTTAGTATGACTAGAGAAGAAAAATCAATCGCGATTGAAGATTTAACTGCACAGTTAGCTGGTACAAACATTGTTTATGTATCTGATATTTCTGGGTTAGACGCAGAAACAACTTCAAACTTGAGAAGAGCTTGTTTTAAAGCAGGTATTAAATTAGAGGTAGTAAAAAATACTTTGCTTGCAAAAGCAATGGAAGCTTCAGATAATGATTATGGAGATTTACCTTCTGTATTGACAGGTAACAGTGCTATATTCATTGCTGATATCGCAAATGCTCCTGGAAAAATCATTAAAGATTTCAGAAAAAAAGCAGCAAAACCTATTTTGAAAGGTGCTTATATTAATTCTGAGATTTATATTGGAGATGATCAATTAGATACATTGGCAACAATTAAATCTAAAGAAGAGCTTATCGGTGAAATCATTGGATTGTTACAATCACCAGCTCAAAGAGTTATTTCTGCTTTACAAAACCAATTCGCAGGTAGCGAGGAGGCTGAAGCTTAATAACCAAAGACAAGGAGCTTCTCCTTGTTGCTAGAATTAGCGCACAATAAATAAATTATATTTTTACAAATCATTTTAAAAGATAGAAAAAATGGCAGATTTGAAACAATTCGCAGAGCAATTAGTTAACCTTACAGTAAAAGAAGTTAACGAATTAGCAACAATATTAAAAGATGAGTACGGTATCGAACCAGCTGCTGCAGCTGTAGTAGTTGCTGCTGGTGGTGGTGAAGGTTCTCAAGAAGAAGCTCAAACAGAATTTACAGTTGTATTGAAAGATGCAGGAGCTTCTAAATTAGCTGTAGTAAAATTAGTTAAAGAACTTACAGGTTTAGGTTTGAAAGAAGCTAAAGATGTAGTTGATAGCGCTCCAAGTAACGTTAAAGAAGGTGTAACTAAAGAAGAGGCTGAAGGTCTTAAAAAATCTTTAGAAGAAGCTGGAGCTGTTGTTGAGTTAAAATAACAAAACGCCAGTTTAAAAGTAGGTTTAGACCTTGGACGAAAGCGTCCAACGGTCTAAACCATTTTTCGTATAATAAAATTATATCAAGTTTTATTATAAAATAGTTTAGAATACGAAAAGGTTTTTAATCAATACGAAGAAAGAAAATTTACAAAGTTTTAATTTGTTTGTTTTTAAAGATGTATCGATTATAAAAAGAAAGTATAGATTGTTTTATAAATTGAACAGTGTTTTACACACAAAAATTACTTTTTTTTAATCAAAATTTTGTCCATTGATGATAACAAATCAGACTGAAAGATTGAATTTTGCCTCCACTAAAAACATCCCTGATTATCCAGACTTCCTTGATGTTCAGGTAAAATCGTTTAAAGATTTTTTTCAATTAGAAACTAAATCAGACGAAAGAGGCGACGAAGGGTTATACAACACCTTCATGGAAAACTTCCCTATTACAGATACAAGAAATAACTTTGTATTGGAATTCCTTGATTATTTTGTAGATCCACCACGTTATACCATTCAAGAATGTATAGAAAGAGGTCTTACTTATAGTGTGCCTTTAAAAGCAAGGTTGAAACTATATTGTACAGATCCTGAACACGAAGATTTTGAAACTATTGTACAAGACGTTTATCTTGGAACAATACCTTACATGACACCAAGTGGTACTTTTGTTATCAATGGAGCTGAGCGAGTTGTAGTTTCACAATTGCACCGTTCACCTGGTGTTTTCTTTGGACAGTCATTCCATGCAAATGGAACAAAATTATATTCTGCGAGAGTTATTCCTTTTAAAGGTTCTTGGATAGAATTTTCTACTGATATCAATAGCGTAATGTATGCTTATATCGATAGAAAGAAAAAATTACCAGTTACTACTTTATTCCGTGCAATTGGTTTCGAAAGAGATAAGGACATCCTTGAGATTTTCGACTTAGCTGAAGAAATTAAAGTTTCTAAAACTGGACTTAAAAAATATATTGGTAGAAAATTAGCTGCACGTGTTTTGAATACATGGCACGAAGATTTCGTTGATGAAGATACTGGCGAAGTTGTTTCTATTGAGCGTAACGAAATAATCCTTGATAGAGATACTATTATCGACAAAGATAATGTTGAAGAAATCATCGATTCAAACGTTAAATCTATTTTGTTGCATAAAGAAGACAATAATCTTGTTGATTATTCAATCATTCATAACACGCTACAAAAAGATCCAACAAACTCTGAAAAAGAAGCTGTTGAGCATATCTACAGACAATTGCGTAATGCAGAACCGCCTGATGAAGAAACTGCTCGTGGTATTATAGATAAATTATTCTTCTCTGATCAACGTTATAACTTAGGTGAAGTAGGTCGTTATAGAATAAACAAAAAATTAGGTTTAGATACTCCAATGGAAAAGCAAGTGCTTACCAAAGAAGATATCATAACTATTGTTAAGTACTTAATTGAGTTAATAAATGCAAAAGCAGATATTGATGATATTGACCACTTATCAAACCGTCGTGTGAGAACAGTAGGTGAACAATTGTCTCAACAATTTGGTGTAGGTTTAGCTCGTATGGCTAGAACTATTAGAGAGCGTATGAACGTTAGAGATAACGAGGTGTTTACACCAATAGATTTGATTAATGCTAAAACATTATCATCTGTTATCAACTCTTTCTTTGGAACCAACCAGTTGTCTCAATTTATGGATCAAACGAATCCATTAGCTGAGATTACACACAAAAGAAGATTATCTGCACTTGGGCCAGGTGGTCTTTCGAGAGAGAGAGCCGGATTTGAGGTACGTGACGTTCACTATACGCATTACGGACGTTTATGTCCAATTGAAACTCCTGAGGGACCAAACATTGGTTTGATTTCTTCTCTTGGAGTTTATGCTAAAGTAAACGGAATGGGTTTCATTGAAACACCTTACCGTAAAGTTTCTAATGGTGTGGTTGATTTAGATGCAACTCCTATTTATTTGAGTGCTGAAGAAGAAGAAGGTATGATGATTTCACAGGCCAACATCGAAATGGATGAGTCTGGAAAAATTACTGCTGATAATGTAATTGCACGTCAAGAAGGGGATTTCCCAGTTATTGATCCATCAAAAGTGGATTATGCTGACGTTGCTCCAAACCAAATTGCTTCTATTTCAGCTTCTTTGATTCCTTTCTTGGAGCATGATGATGCGAATAGAGCATTGATGGGATCAAACATGATGCGTCAGGCTGTACCATTGATACGTCCTGAAGCACCAATCGTTGGAACTGGTTTAGAGCGTCAAGTGGCTTCAGATTCTAGAGTTTTAATTAACGCTGAGGGTCCTGGAGTTGTAGAATATGTTGATGCTAATATCATCACTATCAAATACGATCGTTCTGAAGAAGAAAGAATGGTAAGTTTTGAATCTGATGAGAAAACATATAATTTAATTAAATTTAGAAAAACCAATCAAGGAACAAGTATCAACTTGAAACCTATCGTTAGAAAAGGTGATAGAGTTGTTCTTGGTCAAGTATTGTCTGAAGGATATGCTACTCAAAATGGAGAATTAGCTTTAGGTCGTAACCTAAAAGTAGCGTTCATGCCATGGAAAGGGTATAACTTCGAGGATGCGATTGTAATTTCTGAAAAAGTAGTTCGTGACGATATTTTTACCTCTATTCACGTTGATGATTATTCATTAGAAGTTAGAGATACTAAATTAGGTAACGAAGAATTAACGAATGATATACCAAACGTTTCTGAAGAAGCTACTAAAGATTTAGATGAAAATGGTATGATTAGAATTGGAGCCGAGGTTAAACCTGGTGACATTCTTATCGGAAAAATTACTCCAAAAGGAGAATCAGATCCTACTCCGGAAGAGAAATTGCTTCGTGCAATCTTCGGAGATAAAGCAGGTGATGTGAAAGATGCTTCATTAAAAGCTTCTCCTTCTTTACATGGTGTAGTTTTAGATAAAAAATTATTCGCAAGAGCTGTAAAAGATAAACGTAAACGTACTCAAGATAAAGATGCTTTAGGAGCACTTGAAATGGAGTTTGAAGTTAAGTTTGTTGAGCTTAAAGATAGATTGATTGAGAAACTTTTCAATATTGTAAACGGAAAAACTTCTCAAGGTGTAATGAATGATTTGGGTGAAGAAGTTTTACCAAAAGGTAAAAAATATACTCAAAAAATGCTTTATGCTGTTGAAGATTTCGCTCACTTAAGTAAAGGTCAATGGGTTGCAGATGATGTAACTAATAAAATGGTTAATGATTTAATTCATAACTATAAAATTAAATTGAACGACTTACAAGGGGCTTTACGTAGAGAGAAGTTCACTATTACTGTTGGAGATGAATTGCCATCAGGAATTTTGAAATTAGCTAAAGTATATATTGCCAAAAAACGTAAGTTGAAAGTTGGGGATAAAATGGCGGGACGTCACGGAAACAAAGGTATTGTTGCTCGTATAGTTCGTCATGAAGATATGCCTTTCTTAGAGGACGGAACTCCGGTTGATATCGTGTTGAACCCACTTGGGGTACCTTCACGTATGAACATCGGTCAGATTTATGAGACGGTACTTGGATGGGCTGGTATGAATTTGGGTAGAAAATTTGCTACACCAATTTTTGACGGAGCTTCTCTTGAGGAAATCAATGCTTTGACTGATGAAGCTGGTGTACCACGTTTTGGACATACACATCTTTATGATGGTGGTACAGGAGAACGTTTCCACCAAGCTGCAACAGTAGGTGTTATCTATATGTTGAAACTTGGACACATGGTTGATGATAAGATGCACGCACGTTCTATCGGACCATACTCATTAATTACGCAACAACCATTAGGAGGTAAAGCGCAATTTGGAGGACAACGTTTTGGAGAGATGGAGGTTTGGGCACTTGAAGCTTATGGAGCATCTAGTACACTTAGAGAAATCTTGACTGTGAAGTCTGATGATGTTATTGGTAGAGCTAAAACTTACGAAGCAATCGTTAAGGGTGAATCTATGCCAGAACCAGGATTACCAGAATCATTCAATGTATTAATGCATGAATTGAAAGGTCTTGGACTTGATCTTCGTTTAGAGGAATAAAAAAAAGTTTTGTAATCGGTCCCGTTTTTTAATGGGACTGATTACTCATTTATAATAAGTTTTTAAAGATTTATACCCGTAACCCGTTCCGATTTTTTATATAAATGTGTTGCATTATATAACTAGCACTTCAAATATGAGTTTGAGGTTTAGAGAAGTAAACCGAGGTAGTGTTTTTAGTCTAAAGTTAAATGTCTTAAAGTCTTAAAGTCCAGAAATGGCTTTCGACTTTTGACTTTCAAACTTTCGACTTAAATGAAAATCAATTTTTTAATTGCAAATAAATCAATAGTAAAAACTATGATGAATAATAGAAATAATAAAGATAAGAATCCAGTTAAAAGATTTAATAAAATCTCAATTGGATTGGCTTCACCAGAATCTATCTTGAAAGAATCAAGAGGAGAGGTTTTAAAGCCAGAGACAATCAACTATAGAACTCACAAACCAGAGCGTGACGGACTTTTCTGCGAAAGAATCTTCGGACCAGTTAAGGATTTCGAATGTGCTTGTGGTAAATATAAAAGAATTCGTTACAAAGGTATCATCTGCGACCGTTGTGGTGTTGAAGTTACTGAGAAAAAAGTACGTCGTGATAGAGTAGGACACATCAACCTTGTTGTGCCTATTGCTCATATCTGGTATTTCCGTTCTCTTCCAAACAAAATTGGTTATATCCTTGGTCTTCCATCTAAGAAATTAGATATGATTATCTACTACGAAAGATACGTAGTAATTCAAGCTGGTATTGCTAAAAATGCTGATGGTGAATCAGTGCAAAGATTAGATTTCTTGACAGAAGAAGAGTATTTGAATATATTAGATACACTTCCTGCTGACAACCAATATCTTGATGATTTTGATCCTAATAAATTTGTTGCCAAAATGGGAGCAGAGTGTATTATGGATTTATTAGCTCGTATTGATCTTGATGAATTATCATATGATTTGAGACACAAAGCGAATAACGAAACATCAAAACAACGTAAAACAGAAGCATTAAAAAGATTACAAGTAGTTGAGTCTTTCCGTGAGTCTAATCTGAACAGAGAAAATCGTCCAGAATGGATGATTATGAAAGTGGTTCCTGTTATACCACCAGAATTACGTCCTCTTGTGCCACTTGATGGTGGACGTTTTGCAACTTCGGATTTGAATGATTTATACCGCCGTGTAATCATCCGTAACAACCGTTTGAAAAGATTAATCGAGATTAAAGCTCCTGAAGTAATCCTTCGTAACGAAAAACGTATGTTGCAAGAATCTGTAGATTCACTTTTCGATAATACTCGTAAAGCATCTGCAGTAAAAACTGAATCAAACAGACCTTTGAAATCATTATCTGATTCATTAAAAGGTAAACAAGGACGTTTCCGTCAAAACTTACTTGGAAAACGTGTGGATTATTCTGCTCGTTCGGTAATTGTTGTAGGTCCTGAGTTGAAATTGTTTGAATGTGGTTTGCCAAAAGATATGGCAGCTGAATTATACAAACCTTTTGTTATCCGTAAATTGATAGAAAGAGGAATTGTAAAAACTGTAAAATCAGCTAAGAAAATAATTGACAAAAAAGAGCCAGTTGTATGGGATATTCTTGAGAATGTAATCAAAGGACATCCAGTATTATTGAACCGTGCTCCTACTTTGCACAGATTAGGTATTCAAGCTTTCCAACCAAAATTAATTGAAGGAAAAGCAATCCAATTGCACCCATTAGTATGTACGGCGTTCAACGCGGATTTTGATGGGGATCAAATGGCGGTTCACTTGCCATTAGGACCAGAGGCTATTTTGGAAGCACAATTGTTAATGTTGGCTTCACACAATATCTTGAACCCTGCGAATGGTGCGCCAATTACGGTACCTTCTCAGGACATGGTACTTGGTCTTTACTATATGACCAAGGAACGTTTGTCTACACCAGAGAAAACTATTTTAGGACAAGGAATTACTTTCTACTCTGCAGAAGAGGTAAATATTGCATTGAACGAAGGTCGTTTGGAATTGAATGCTCAAGTGAAAATTAGAGCGAAAGATTTCAATGAAAATGGTGAATTAGTTTACCAAATCATCCAAACTACTGCAGGACGTGTATTATTTAATGAAGTAGTACCAGAAGCAGCTGGATATATCAATGATGTATTGACTAAGAAAAACTTAAGAGATATTATCGGACACGTATTGAGTTCGACAGATGTACCTACTACAGCAGCTTTCTTGGACAATATGAAAGATATGGGTTATAAATTCGCTTTCAAAGGAGGATTGTCATTCTCTCTAGGTGATATTAGAATTCCAGATCAAAAACCAAAATTAATTGCAGATGCCAGAGATCAAGTTGAAGGTATTTCTGCGAATTATAACATGGGTCTTATTACCAATAACGAGCGTTACAACCAAGTTATTGACGTATGGACTTCAGCAAATGCTCAATTAACAGAGTTAGCAATGAAAAACATTAGAGAAGACCAACAAGGTTTCAACTCAGTGTATATGATGCTTGATTCTGGAGCGAGGGGTTCTAAAGAGCAGATTCGTCAGTTAACTGGTATGCGTGGTTTGATGGCTAAGCCTAAAAAATCTACTGCTGGTGGTGGTGAGATTATTGAAAACCCGATTCTTTCTAACTTTAAGGAAGGTCTTTCGATCCTTGAGTACTTTATCTCTACTCACGGTGCTCGTAAAGGTCTTGCGGATACCGCTCTTAAAACGGCGGATGCTGGATACCTTACTAGAAGATTACATGACGTTTCTCAAGATGTTATTGTTAACATTGAGGACTGTGGTACTCTTAGAGGTGTTGAAGTTTCTGCATTGAAGAAAAATGAGGAAATTGTTGAATCACTTGGAGAAAGAATTTTAGGACGTGTTGCATTGCAAGACGTAATTAATCCTTTAACTAGTGAGGTTTTAGTTAAATCTGGTGAGCAAATTACTGAAGTATTAATGAAAGCAATTGAAGCTTCTCCAGTTGAGAAAGTTGAAGTGCGTTCACCTTTAGTTTGTGAAGCTACAAAAGGTATTTGTGCTAAATGTTACGGTAGAAATTTAGCTACTGGAAAAATGACACAAAGAGGAGAAGCAGTTGGTGTAATTGCAGCTCAATCTATTGGAGAGCCAGGTACACAGTTAACATTACGTACATTCCACGTTGGAGGGGTTGCGGGAGGAATTTCTGAGGATTCTAGTATTATTACTCGTTTTGCAGGTAAACTAGATATCGAAGATTTAAAAACTGTTAAAGGTGAAGATAGTGAAGGTAATGCAGTAGATATTGTTGTTTCTCGTTCAACTGAATTGAAATTAATTGACGAAAAAACAGGTATTTTATTAAGTACACATAATATTCCTTACGGTTCTAGTATTTTTGTTGGAGATGGTCAATCTGTTGCAAAAGGAGAAGTAATCTGTAAATGGGATCCATATAATGGAGTTATCGTTTCTGAGTTTACTGGTAAAATTGCTTACGAAGATTTAGAGCAAGGACAATCATTCATGGTTGAAATTGATGAGCAAACTGGTTTCCAAGAAAAAGTAATTTCTGAATCAAGATCTAAAAAATTAATACCTACCTTATTAGTTTACGGTAAAGAAGGAGAATTAATTCGTTCTTATAACTTACCAGTTGGAGCTCACTTGATGGTTGAAAATGGTGAGAAAATTAAAGCAGGTAAAGTATTGGTGAAAATTCCACGTCGTTCTTCTAAATCTGGGGATATTACAGGAGGTTTACCTAGAATTACTGAGTTGTTAGAAGCTCGTAATCCTTCTAACCCAGCTGTAGTTTCTGAGATTGATGGTGTTGTTTCTTTTGGAAAAATTAAAAGAGGTAACCGTGAGATCGTTATTGAGTCTAAATTTGGTGATGTTAGAAAATACTTGGTTAAATTATCAAGTCAAATTCTAGTTCAAGAAAATGACTTCGTAAGAGCGGGTGTACCATTGTCAGATGGAGCTATTACTCCAGATGATATTTTAAGAATCCAAGGACCAGCTGCTGTTCAACAGTACTTGGTTAATGAAATTCAAGAGGTATACCGTTTACAAGGGGTAAAAATTAACGATAAACACTTTGAAGTAGTAATACGTCAAATGATGCGTAAAGTAAGAGTTGAAGATCCGGGAGATACATTGTTCCTTGAAGATCAATTGATTCATACTAAAGATTTTATCGTTCAAAATGATAACCTTTACGGAATGAAGGTGGTTGAAGATGCTGGAGATTCTAGTACGCTTAAACCAGGGCAAATTATTACGCCTCGTCAATTACGTGATGAAAATTCATTGTTAAAACGTACAGATAAGAATCTTGTTGTTGCTCGTGATGTTATTACTGCAACGGCTACTCCAGTATTACAAGGAATTACAAGAGCATCTCTTCAAACTAAATCATTTATCTCTGCTGCTTCTTTCCAAGAAACAACAAAAGTATTAAACGAAGCTGCAGTTGCAGGTAAAATTGATTTACTAGAAGGATTGAAAGAAAATGTAATTGTAGGTCACAGAATTCCTGCCGGAACTGGTATGAGAGAATATGACAATACAATTGTAGGTTCTAGAGAAGATTACAATGATATGATGGCAAATAAAGAGGAATACATTTATTAATTCTTTCCAAAGAAACTCTCTCCGTTTAGGCGGAGAGAAAATTGGAAATATATTGCTCTATAAAACGGTTCAGCATAGATTAGTTACAAGAGTCAATTAAGATGTGTTTGAATTTTATATTTCTTTTAAAAAAAAACAATTAATATTTTTGATATGAATAATTCTAATCAACAAGAACAAATTAATATTGAGTTAGATGAAAAAGTTGCTGAAGGGATTTATTCTAATTTAGCAATTATCAATCATTCTTCATCGGAGTTTGTTTTAGATTTTGTATGTATTATGCCAGGTGTTCCTAAGGCTAAAGTGAAATCAAGAATTATTTTGACACCACAACATGCCAAAAGATTATTGAAAGCAATTGGAGAAAATATTCATCGTTTTGAAGCCACTCATGGTGAAATAAAAGATGTTGAACAGCCGTCAATTCCACTTAACTTTGGGCCAACAGGTCAAGCATAATTAAGAGCCTCTCTATTTTGAGAGGCTTTTTTTTTGTGTTTATTGGTTTTCTGATTGCAAATTTTATAGTATGATTTAATCGTTGTGATTCCCTTGAATTTGTACTTAAACGAGTTTCCGGACAGTTAAACGAGTATTTTTTTCTTTCGATATTTATAGAATTAGTTTAGTACCCGTAATAAGATGTGAACGTCTTCCGTCTTTAAAAATAAGGGTCATGAAAACTTTTTTCAATAAATATAACACTAACAGCAGAGGGATATTCTTCCTAGTTGTGTTTATGTTTGTTGGTTTTTCAGGATCTGCTCAAGTATCATTTAATAGTTCAGATTTAAGTGTGCCAGCTAAAGTTTCTAGTGTTGCTACTGACGAATTACCAGTAAAAGTTTCAACTTCTGTTAATTTAAACTCTAACACTAATTTTATACTTTGGTTTATGGGAACAAAAGTTGGTCCTACTAAAACAAACGAAGGAATGTATACTAAAAACCAAATCATTTCTACTGGAATAGCTCCTAATCACTTGTTAATGAAAACACTTTTGAAAAAAACTATGAATTCAAAAGTTTGTTAGGTTTACATAAAATCAAGTCAAAGAAAAGCCTCTTGATTCGGGAGGTTTTTTTGTGTTTATTAGTTTTCTGACTGCAAGTTTTATGGTATGATTTAGTTGTTGTGGTTTCCTTGATTTTGTACTTAAACGAGTTTCCGGACAGTTAAACGAGTATTTTTTTCTTTCGATATTTATAGAATTAGTTTAGTACCCGTAATAAGATGTGAACGTCTTCCGTCTTTAAAAATAAGGGTCATGAAAACTTTTTTCAATAAATATAACACTAACAGCAGAGGGATATTCTTCCTAGTTGTGTTTATGTTTGTTGGTTTTTCAGGATCTGCTCAAGTATCATTTAATAGTTCAGATTTAAGTGTGCCAGCTAAAGTTTCTAGTGTTGCTACTGACGAATTACCAGTAAAAGTTTCAACTTCTGTTAATTTAAACTCTAACACTAATTTTATACTTTGGTTTATGGGAACAAAAGTTGGTCCTACTAAAACAAACGAAGGAATGTATACTAAAAACCAAATCATTTCTACTGGAATAGCTCCTAATCACTTGTTAATGAAAACACTTTTGAAAAAAACTATGAATTCAAAAGTTTGTTAGGTTTACATAAAATCAAGTCAAAGAAAAGCCTCTTGATTCGGGAGGTTTTTTTGTGTTTATTAGTTTTCTGACTGCAAGTTTTATGGTATGATTTAGTTGTTGTGGTTTCCTTGATTTTGTACTTAAACGAGTTTCCGGACAGTTAAACGAGTATTTTTTTCTTTCGATATTTATAGAATTAGTTTAGTACCCGTAATAAGATGTGAACGTCTTCCGTCTTTAAAAATAAGGGTCATGAAAACTTTTTTCAATAAATATAACACTAATAACAGAGGGATATTCTTCCTAGTTATGTTTATGTTTGTTGGTTTTTCAGGATCTGCTCAAGTATCATTTAATAGTTCAGAATTAAACGTACCAGCTAAAGTTTCTAGTGTTGCTACAGATGAATTACCAGTAAAAGTTTCAACTTCTGTTAATTTAAACTCTAATACCAATTTTATACTTTGGTTTATGGGAACAAAAGTTGCTCCTAGTAAAACAAAAGAAGGAGTGTATACTAAAAACCAAATTATTTCTACAGGAATAGCACCTAATCATTTGTTAATGAAAACACTTTTGAAAAAAACTATGAATTCAAAAGTTTGTTAGGTTTACATAAAATCAAGTCACAGAAAAGCCTCTCGATTCGGGAGGTTTTTTTGTGTTTATTGGTTTTCTGACTGCAAGTTTTATGGTATGATTTAGTTGTTGTGATTCTCTTGAATTTGTACTTAAACGAGTTTCCGGACAGTTAAACGAGTATTTTTTTCTTTCGATATTTATAGAATTAGTTTAGTAGCCGTAATAAGATGTGAACGTCTTCCGTCTTTAAAAATAAGGGTCATGAAAACTTTTTTCAATAAATATAACACTAACAGCAGAGGGATATTCTTCCTAGTTATGTTTATGTTTGTTGGTTTTTCAGGATCTGCTCAAGTATCATTTAATAGTTCAGATTCAAACGTACCAGCTAAAGTTTCTAGTGTTGCTACAGATGAATTACCAGTAAAAGTTTCAACTTCTGTTAATTTAAACTCTAATACTAATTTTATACTTTGGTTTATGGGAACAAAAGTTGCTCCTAGTAAAACAAACGAAGGAATGTATACTAAAAACCAAATTATTTCTACAGGAATAGCACCTAATCATTTGTTAATGAAAACACTTTTGAAAAAAACTATGAATTCAAAAGTTTGTTAGGTTTACATAAAATCAAGTCACAGAAAAGCCTCTCGATTTGAGAGGTTTTTTTTGTGTCTATTGGTTTTCTGGCTGCAAGTTTTATGGTATGATTTAGTTGTTGTGGTTTCCTTGATTTTGTACTTAAACGAGTTTCCGGACAGTTAAACGAGTATTTTTTTCTTTCGATATTTATAGAATTAGTTTAGTACCCGTAATAAGATGTGAACGTCTTCCGTCTTTAAAAATAAGGGTCATGAAAACTTTTTTCAATAAATATAACACTAACAGCAGAGGGATATTCTTCTTAGTTATGTTTATGTTTGTTGGTTTTTCAGGATTTGCTCAAGTATCATTTAATAGTTCAGATTCAAACGTACCTGCTAAAGTTTCTAGTGTTGCTACAGACGAATTACCAGTAAAAGTTTCAACTTCTGTTAATTTAAACTCTAACACCAATTTTATACTTTGGTTTATGGGAACAAAAGTTGCTCCTAGTAAAACAAACGAAGGAGTGTATACTAAAAACCAAATTATTTCTACAGGGATAGCACCTAATCATTTGTTAATGAAAACGCTTTTGAAAAAAACTATGAATTCAAAAATATGTTAGATTATATAAGGTTAAATTAATTCACAATAAAAAAGCCAACTTTTTAGTTGGCTTTTTCATTGAAATTAAATAAAGTAACTTTGATTAATCAAATTCAGAAGTGAAAAATAATTTTACACTTGGATATTTGTTTTGCGTCATTTGAATAGTAAAATCTGAATCAGCAAGAAAAACCAATTGATTGTATTTGTCCTTAGCTAAGAATTTTTGTTTGATTCGTTTGAACTCTTTGAATTCTTCATTTTTGGCATCATCTGGTTTTACCCAACATGCTTTGTGAACCGGGAAGTTTTCATATGTACATTTAGCGCCATATTCATGTTCCAAACGGTATTGAATTACTTCGTATTGTAATGCTCCTACAGTTCCAATCACTTTTCTGTTGTTCATTTCTAAGGTAAATAACTGAGCAACACCTTCATCCATTAATTGATCTACTCCTTTGTCAAGCTGTTTGGCTTTCATCGGATCGGCATTATTGATGTATCTAAAGTGTTCAGGAGAGAAACTCGGAATTCCTTTGAAACTCATGATTTCACCTTCGGTTAAGGTATCACCAATTTTGAAATTTCCGGTATCGTGTAATCCTACAATGTCACCAGGATAGGAGATATCTACAATTTCTTTCTTTTCGGCAAAGAAAGCATTTGGACTAGAAAATTTTAAGTTCTTTTTTTGGCGAACATGGTAATACGGTTTGTTTCTTTCGAAAGTTCCAGAAACAATTTTTATGAATGCAAGTCGGTCTCTGTGTTTTGGATCCATGTTGGCATGGATTTTAAATACAAATCCAGACATTTTTGTTTCTTTTGGATCTACTAGTCTAGTTTCAGAATCTTTGGGTCTAGGAGATGGTGCAATGGTAACAAAGCAATCCAATAATTCTCTAACTCCAAAATTATTCAAAGCTGAACCAAAAAACACAGGTTGTAATTTACCATCAAGATATTCTTGACGATCAAATTTTGGATAGACTTCGTCTATTAATTCCAATTCCTCGCGTAAACGATTAGCAGGTTTTTGACCAATTATTTTTTCTAATTCAGGATTTTGTACATCAGAAAATGCAATGGTTTCTTCTATGTTTTTTCGGCTGTCACCACTAAATAAATTAATGTTTTGTTCCCAAAGATTGTAAATTCCTTGAAAGTCATAACCCATTCCTATAGGAAAGCTTAATGGAGTAACGGTAAGTCCAAGTTTTTGTTCTACCTCATCCATTAGATCAAAAGCGTCTTTTCCTTCACGGTCTAATTTATTGATAAAAACAATGATAGGAATTTTTCGCATTCTACATACTGCAACGAGTTTTTCCGTTTGTTCTTCGACTCCTTTTGCAACGTCAATGACTACGATAACGCTGTCTACGGCAGTTAAGGTTCTAAAAGTATCTTCGGCAAAATCCTTGTGACCAGGTGTGTCCAGGATGTTTATTTTTTTCTCTTTGTAGTTGAAAGCTAGAACAGAAGTAGAAACAGATATCCCTCTCTGACGTTCAATTTCCATGAAATCGCTCGTAGCTCCTTTTTTTATTTTATTGTTTTTTACTGCACCAGCCTCTTGAATAGCACCTCCAAAAAGAAGTAATTTTTCAGTTAGTGTTGTTTTTCCGGCATCGGGATGTGAAATGATACCAAATGTTCTTCTTCGTTGTATTTCTTTTAAAAAACTCATATTTATGTAAATAGTTTGCAAAAGTACTATTTATAAATGAAAGAATAAATTCGTTTATGTTTATTGTTTGTGATATTGATATTTTATGTTTTGATTGTTGTTGAGTCAGTTGAAAATTGCAATAGTGAACTGATATGTGAAGTCATCGTCGTATAATATTTTACCCACCACCCAATTTATTTAAAAACAAGCAAAAAATAGCAAGTTGTTTGAGTTTATATTTTGTATTAGAAGTCTAGAACTTGGCTATTTATGACAATCTTTAGTTTTTTAGAAACTACCTCTATTATTGTTTTAATGAATTGGTTTAGAAACGATTCTTTTGAAGAGATAAAAATGACATAAACTAATTGTCGTTTTTAATGAACTTTTCTTATAAGCAATTGTATTCTTACAAATACGAAAAAAAATTGACATACGTGATAATTTAACATCATTTTATGCTAATCTAGGGCTGATTGATGTGTTTGTAGAACAGTATGTTTGCGGTTTGGGATTGTTCCTATTAATTCCGTTGGTGAGCAAACTCTTCTTACTTTTTTTACCCATCAATATCGTAAGAAAAGTAAGTTGTTTAAAACTGTTTGATTGTTAATATTAAATAATTTGTAATGAATAAAAATGTTCTTTATTTTAATTCCTTGTTTAAAAAGAAGTGTACAGTCTTTGCGTTTTTTCTTTTTATAGTTGGGAATTCTTTTGCTAAAACATTAGGTAATGCTACTGTTGGTGAAATGTTAATGCGTATTCAAGGAACCGGCATAATTTTGAATGGTTCTGTTTTTTTTCCTCCTGGAGATTTTGATGGGGATACAATTGCTGATAATATAGATTTAGATGATGATAATGATGGGATTTCAGATGTGTTTGAATTAAATAATTTTGATCCAAATGGGGATGAAGATGGAGACGGTTTGCCTAATTATAGGGATGTTTATGATAATACACCCCTAAATGACGATCAAAATTTAACGGATTATCTAGATATAAATGGTGATGGTACTCCAGAAGTTTATGATGCAGATGGTGATGGTTTTTTAAACAATGTAGATCTTGATAGTGATGGTGATGGATGTATGGATGTAAAAGAACAATTTGGTTCTTCTATCGTGGATGGAGATGATGATGGGGTTTATGGCATAGGAATTCCTGCGGTAGATGCTCAAGGAATGGTGCTAGATGTTAAAGGTAGAACAGATATTAATTATGCTACTTCAATAAATGCTAGGGTTCAAACTTATATAACTAGTCCACCATATACTCCTGCTCAAGCTATTAACCCAGGTGGATCAGTTCATCTTTCTTTGGCTTCGACTGCAGTTAATCCTACATATCAATGGCAACAAAGTATTGATGGTCTGATTTGGACAGATTTAGTAAATTCTACAGATGTAAATGCATCACCTTTTATTAATGGGGTTACAACTATCGGGTTAGACATAACTAATATTCCTAGTTCATATAATGGGTATATATATAGAGTCGTAATCAATAGCGATCCTTATTCTTGTAATGCTATAGTGTCAAAAGGGAATGCGAAATTAAATGTAAGCCCAGGACCAGAAATTAAAAGTAGCGATTCAAAAGAAGTTCCAGAAAACACAATAGATGTAATTACAGTAGAGGCGACTGTTAGTGGTTTGCCTGTACAAACGTTAAAATATAGTATAATAGGAGGAGTTGATGCTTCAAAGTTTGTGATTAATCGTGATACTGGTGAGCTAGAATTTAATCCTGCTTCGGCAGCTCCAGATTTTGAAAATCCAAAGGATGTGGGACTAGATAATGTTTATAATGTTCAAGTGAAGGTAACAGATACTGCTACTGGTTTTGCTGCTCAGCAAGATATTAAAGTTACTGTTACTAACGTAAATGAAGCTCCGGTGATTACAAGTAATGGAGGAGGTTTGACAGTACCAATAAATGTGCCTGAAAACAAGACAGACGTAACTACAGTAATTGCTACAGATCCTGATTTACCTTCGCAAGTGTTAAAGTATCGTATAACAGGAGATGATGCTTCAAAATTTGAGATTAACGAAACAACAGGTAAGTTAGTATTTAATCCTGCTCCAGATTTTGAAAAACCAACAGATGTAGGAACAAATAATGTTTATAATGTACAAGTGACAGTAACTGATAATGGAACTACTCCTTTATTTGTTGTACAAGACCTAATAGTTACAGTTACTAATGTTAATGAAGCTCCTAAGTTTACAAATAATGGGGGAATTTCAAATCCAAAGATAAACGTACCGGAAAATACAACTCTTGTAACAACATTAACAGCTAAAGATCCTGATTTGCCTTCACAAAATTTGACATTTAGTATTATTAACAGAGATGATGCATCAAAGTTTATAATTTTTATAGTTAACTCAACAACTGCTGTGTTGGTTTTTAAAGAGAGACCAAATTTTGAAAATCCAACAGATGTGGGAAAAAACAATGTTTATAATGTTCGAGTAAGAGTAACTGATAGCGGACTTTTGTGGCATGAGGAAGATATTGAAATCACTGTTATTGATGTGAATGAAACACCAGTTGCTGTTAAGGATAGCGGAGTAACAGATGAAAATGTTTCGGTTACTTTAAATGTATGCACTAACGATTCTGATGTAGACGGATCAATAGATGTTGCTACTGTAGATTTAGATCCAAACACAGTAGGAATACAAACTAGTTTGACGACTAATCAAGGTAAATGGAGTGTTGATAATTTAGGGATAGTAACGTTTGTACCAGCTTTGGATTTTGCAGGTACTTCTACTATTTATTATGCTGTAAAAGATAATTTAGGTTTGGTTTCAAATACCGCTGAAATAGCAGTAGTTGTAAATGATTTACCAGCTGTGAAAAAACCTGGAATAGCTTTAATTAAAACTGCTGAATTTAATGATCTTAATGGAGATGAATCGGCTAATATAGGAGAAACGATCACTTATAATTTTGTAGTAACAAATACTGGAGATTTTCCGTTGACAAATATAAAAGTAACAGATCCTTTGTCAGGAATTACTATGCCAAATGCTGAAATAGCCTTGAATGTTGGCGAATCGGATAGTACCACATTTACTGCCACTTACACATTGACTCAAGAGGATATTGTTAGAGGAAATGTTACCAATCAAGCTACGGTAGTTGGAACAAGCTCTGATGGAACAATTGTAAAAGATCTTTCTGATGACTCTAGTGTTCTTGAAAATAATCCAACAGTGACTCCAGTTTCTGGTTGTTCAATTAAGGTATTTAATGCATTAACACCAGAAGGACAATCTAAAAACAAAGTGCTTTATATTAGAGGAATTGAGTGTTATCCAGATAATAGACTAGAAGTTTATAACAGATGGGGAGTACTAGTTTATGAAGGTGAACATTATAATAATGTTGATAATGTTTTCGAAGGAATTTCTAAAGGTCGAGTGACAATTGGAGCATCACAAGTATTACCAGTCGGTACATATTTCTATAGTTTAAAATACAAAGATGATAAGGCTAATGCTTATGAGAAATCGGGCTATTTGTATTTGAATAGAGACTAAATAAATTGAGATGGGATTTTAAGAGTTTTAATAATTAGAACTTTTAAAATTCCATAATTTAAATCAGAATGAAGAATGATGCCTCATCTTGATAGTTAGTTATCAGTGATGTTTAAAAGAGCAAAAAAAGCTTCTTATGAAAAATGAATGGTGGTATTTCTCAATTGCGATTGGGATTTAAAAACTAATAAACAGTATCAATAAATGAAAACCAGAATAATAGGATTAATAATGACATTTTTGTCATTGGCTACTTATGCGCAACAAGATGCGCAATATACACAGTACATGTATAATACAGTAATTGTAAATCCGGCGTATGCGGGATCTAGACAATCATTGAGCGTGTTTGCTTTACATCGTGCTCAATGGGTTGGGCTGGAAGGGGCACCAGTAACTAATACTTTGTCGATAAACACACCAATTGATGAAAGTAATGTAGGTTTAGGTTTGTCTGTGGTAAATGATAGAATAGGACCTTCTACCGAGAATAATATCGCTGCCGATTTCTCATATACAATAAAAACTTCAGAAGATTATAAGTTATCTTTTGGTCTAAAAGCAAGTGCTAATTTACTAAATGTAGATTTTACCAAATTAGATCATTACCCTGGAGATCCAATTGCAGAAGATAATATAGATAATAAATTCTCACCTAACATTGGACTTGGATTTTATTGGCATTCAAGTAAAAGCTATATAGGGTTATCTGCGCCTAATTTAATAGAAACGAAGCATTTTGACAAATCAGCAGGCTCAAGTGCAGATAGCCATATTGCTACTGAGAAAATTAGTTATTATTTAATAGGAGGTTATGTGTTTGAGTTAAGCCCAAGTTTAAAATTTAAACCGTCTTTGCTTAGTAAATATGTTCAGGGATCACCATTACAGGTTGATGTGTCTGCTAATTTCTTATTTAGTGAAAAATTTGTAGCAGGATTGTCTTATAGATGGGATGCTGCTATAAGTGCTATGGCAGGATTTCAAGCCAGTGATTCTTGGTTTATTGGGTATTCATATGATTTTGATACTACTGCTTTGGCAAATTACAATTCAGGTTCACATGAGTTTTTTATCCGTTACGAATTGTTTAAAAAGTATGATCAAATAGTATCACCTAGATTTTTCTAATATTCTTCCATATGAAAATTAAGAACATAAAATATAGTCTGCTTTTAAGTATCCTTTTTTTTCAAGGGTATTCTCAAAAAGGCAGCATTGAAAAAGCCGAAAGACAGTACGACAATTATGCCTATGTTGATGCTATTACAACCTATGAAAAAGTAGCAAATAAAGGGTATAAGGATGAGAAGATGTTTCAGCAACTGGGTAATGCATATTATTTTAAGGCAGAATTACCTAAAGCGGTAAAATGGTATGATGAGCTTTTTGAGCAATATCCAGCACAAAAACCGGAATATTATTACAGATATTCACAAGCTCTAAAATCAGTTGGGAATTATGCAAAAGCAGATAAAATGCTAGAGCAGTTCAATGCAAAAAATGGTAATGATAGTAGAGGAGTTCTCTTTAAAAACAATAAAAATTATTTAGAAGAAATTAAAGCGAACTCAGGTCGTTTTAGTGTGTCAAACGCAGGGATAAACTCTCCTTTTTCGGATTATGGAAGTTCTTTTTTAGGAGATAAATTAGTATTTGCTTCTGCGCGTGATACAGGAGGTGTAACTAAAAAAGTATTCAAATGGAATAATCAGGCTTTTACAAATCTGTATTGTGCAGAGGTAAAACCAAATGGAGAAATAGGGAAACCTGAACGATTTGTACGCAAGATTAATTCCAGATTTAATGAGTCGTCAGCCGTATTTACTCAGGATAAAAAAACCATGTATTTTACAAGGAATAATTTTATTGGTGGAAAAAAAGGGAAAGACACTAATAATAAAACCTTATTGAAATTATATAAAGCAACATTAATTAACGGGGTATGGGATGATGTAATAGAATTACCATTTAATAGTAATGAGTACAGTGTAGCACATCCGGCACTAAGCGTCGATGAGAATGTATTGTATTTTGCTTCTGATATGCCAGGAACTTTAGGTCAGTCGGATTTGTTTAAAGTTGATATAAAAGCGGATGGAACCTATGGAGCACCAGTAAATCTTGGGTCACAAATTAATACAGAAGGAAGAGAAACGTTTCCATTTATATCAGATGAAAATGAGTTGTATTTTTCCAGCGATGGGCATCCTGGATTAGGAGGATTGGATGTGTTTGTTATAAGAATGGAAGAAAATATTACTTATAATAAAGTATTAAACGTAGGGTCTTCAGTTAATAGTAATCAAGATGATTTTGCTTTTATAATCAATAGTGATACCAGAAAAGGATATTTTACATCTAATAGAGAAGGGGGAAAAGGATTTGATGATATTTATAAATTTACGGAACTTACTAAATTAAAGTATGAACAGACTATAACAGGAGTGGTTACAGATCTTGAGTCCGGATCAATCTTGCCTGGGGCTAAAGTTAGTTTGTATGATGAGAATTTTAAACCTATAAAAGAAGTTGTTGCAGATGAAAAAGGTCAATATAGTTTACCTTTAGCAATAGGTAGAACTTATTATATAAGAGGCGATAAAGAGAATTATTTGACAAAAGAAGTTGCGGTTAATTTAAGAAGTTTCTCTGAAAGTACGGATTATCCAATTGTTTTAGAAAAGTTCATAAAACCTATAGCGGTTGGGACAGATTTGGCTAAAACATTAGATATTCCAATTGTTTATTTTGATTTAGATAAATCGGATATTAGAAAAGATGCTGCGTTTGAATTGGCTAAAGTAATAGTGGTAATGCAGCAATTTCCAGAAATGAAAATTGACGTACGTTCACATACTGATAGTCGTCAATCTGCCGAATACAATCAGAAACTATCCGATAAGAGAGCAAAAGCTACTATTGCCTGGTTAGTGAAAAACGGAATAGATTCAACTAGACTAATCGGTAAGGGCTATGGGGAAAGTGAATTGGTGAATCAATGTGCTGATGGAGTAAAATGTAGCGAAAAAGAGCATCAAGCCAACAGACGAAGCGAGTTTATTATTGTCTCGATGAAGTAAAAGAAGAAAAAATAGAAAGCGGATCTTTGTAAAGTAATTTTCAAAGATCCGCTTTCTAATTATTACATATTAATAGACCAAACACTATAGCCTTTAGGAGGACATTGAATTTTTACCCATTTGTCACCTTGGGTTGTAGGATACCAAGTTGAATTTCCTGTAAAATCTTTAATTTGTGCATTGGGCCAATTGGTTTGAATCCATCTTTCTTGCCAAGTGGTAGAATTGTTTATATAAACCACCAATCCGGGGTTTCCGTTGTATCCGTTTCTTCTGGCAATATATTCGTCATTATCTGTATATAGAATAGAAGTTGTACCGGTAGCTTTCTGGTTGTGGATCCAGATAAGGTTGTTTAGTTTGGCTTTATTCAACCATTCTTCATAGTCTCTGTAAAAAATAGTAGGATAACCTTCGTGCGTTAGTATATATGCATAAGCAAGTTCTTTAGTCCAAATTTCATCTGTGTCATGATTAGTAACAAAAGTAACTGCTTTATATGGGTTTCTTTTCCACATCATATCATCATTAAGTAGATTAAGATTATTGCCATCAAATGCATCATTCATTTTGTAGTAACAAGCAAAGTCAAATACAGAGCTGTTTGCATTGTTAGCCCAATCATTCAAAGTGTTTACGTCAGAATCCCATAATTCACCAACAGAGAATCCGCCGACATTTGCATTCCAGTCTCTTATTACCCATGAACCAAAACCTTTTACATAGTCAAATCTCCATCCATCAAACTTCATAGTGCTTTTATAGTATTTCCCTACGCCATCTGCTCTTTTCCAAAGCCAGTCTTGTACATTTGGAGCGGCATGGCATAAATCCGGAAACCCTCCAAAAGCGCCTTCGTCATTGTTGCCAAAGGAATTTTTGTAAAAATCAGCATAAGTTCTTTTAAACTTTCCAGAAGCTACTCCATTGAAGTTTGTCCAAGTGTTAGTTCCTGTAAATGGATTGCTTTCAGAAGCTCCTCCGCTGTTATGATTGATTACGATATCGGCAAACACTTGCATGTTTTCAGTGTGTGCTTTGGTAATTAAACTTACTAATTCTGTTTTTGAACCAAATCGAGTTTCTACAGAGCCATTTTGATTGTAATCCCCGAAATCAAAATAATCAGTAGGATCGTATCCCATTGAGAAGGCTCCGTTTTGTGCTTTCGATGCTGGAGGTAACCAGATTGATCCAATTCCTGCATTTGACCAATCTGTTATTTTAGAACTTATGGTGTCCCACCAAGTTCCACCAGCAGGAACATCCCAGTAAAAAGCTTGCATCATAACACCTCCACCAGGATTTGCAACATATTTCCCAGTTAAGGAACTTGTTGTTTTGCCAGTATTAAAGGGATGACCGTCATGATGGGTCACGTTAACTATTTTGTCATGTACTTCAGAGAGTGAAGCTTCTTCTGCCGAATCCTCGTTCGAATTACAAGAATAAAAACCGATGGTTAATGCGGTTATTAAATACATCTTTAGATTTTGTTTTTTCATTAAAATAGTAGTTTAGGTTAATATTCTGGGTTTGGTTATTGTGTTATTTTTTATTTGATTTTAGAATTTCGAATAATTGGGTTGTTTTATAAAAAAGTTACTCAATTTGACTTTGTTAAATTCAGTTTGCTTATTTGTATGTGTCAGTAAACCAATTGTTTTTTTGAGATTTTTGAATAGCAAAAACGTCTTTTTTTGCTAATGTATGTAAATTTTTACGCGGTCAATAAATGACATTTTTTATTTATTTACTATAACGTTGTAGTGTTAAAAACTTGTTATAATTTATTATAATTGTTAGTTTTATGAGTTTTATTTGGTAATAGTTTCTTTATTTTTTAATTTTTTATAGAAAAATGGAAAAACAGATTGTTAAATAAATTGCTAATTTAATTGTCGAATTTTAGTTAATCATTCAAAAAATGTTGAATTCAATAAAAGAGTAATATAGTCTCAGTAAATTACTTGTAAAGATATAGTCGTAATAAAAATGGAATCTGAACAAGAGAATTTAATGAGTTTTTATGTTTAAAAGAAAAAACTTTTGCATTTCAAAAGAGGATTGTTTTTTATGAATCCAAATGGCAATGATTAAATTGATTATAAAAACTGTTTTTTTAGAGAAAAGAAGTCAGAAAATGAACTTAATAATTTTTTGTTAATAGTACCAAGGGAACTTGTATAATGCAATCGAATTGTTATTTTTGTTCGCTTGAATAATAAAAAAAATGTCAGTATTTGGTCTAATTAAGATAAATACGGGGCCTTAATTTTTAAATAAGTGTTCGATTTCAGGGTAATGCCTTGTTTTAGAGTAACTTATTATTTTTTAAAATATGTTGAATTTCTGAAATATAAAAAATAATTTATAAAAAAATGCCAATAAAAAAAGCACAAATAAAGTTCATTACCAATAAAGTTGCATTTTCGTTGTTCCTTTTTATTTTCTCGATTTCACTAGCTAGTGGTCAGGAAGTTATTAAAGATAGTGTTGTAGCAAAGAAGCCAACAGTTTCGTCTGATAAAAAATTAAAAATTGACGGTATTGTTGCTACTGTGGGAGATTATATTATTTTGGATTCAGATATTGATAAAGGATTCTTAGAAATTACAAGTCAAGGGGGATCTACAAAAGATATCACAAGATGTCAGGTTTTAGGTAGTTTGTTGGAGCAGAAGCTGTATGCGCACCAAGCTGTACAAGATAGTATTATAGTTAGTGATGCTGAGGTAAAAGGGATGATGGATGAAAGGCTAAGTTATATGGTAGAACAAATCGGTTCTATGGATAAAGTAGTGAAGTATTATCAAAAAGATTCTGAAGAAGAGTTTAGAACGTATTTCTTTGACGTATTGAAAGAGCAAAAGCTTACTGGAGAAATGACGAAGAAAATTATAGAAAAAGTAGAGATTACACCGGAAGAAGTTCGTGAGTTTTTCAAAAAAATACCTGCCACAGAGTTGCCTGTTTTTGGAGCGGAATTAGAAGTAGCTCAAATTGTAATTAAACCTAAAGTTACTGAGGCTGATAAGCAAAAAGTAATTGATAGATTGAAAAGTTTTAAGAAAGAATGCATGGAAGGTTCAAGCTTTGCAACCAAAGCGGTCTTGTATTCAGAAGATCCCGGATCCAGTAAAAATGGAGGGTATTATAAAATGAACCGTAAAACTCCTTTTGTGAAAGAGTTTAAAGATGTAGCATTTAGCCTTGCTGAAGGAGAAATTTCAGAGCCTTTTGAAACTACTTTTGGTTTTCATATTATTTATGTAGAAAAAATTAAAGGACAAGAAATTGAGTTAAGACATATCTTGATAAGCCCGGTAGTTACTCAGGAATCATTGAAAGAAGCCAAAGAGAAGATTACTTTGATAAGAAAGAAGATCATGGATAAAGACATAACTTTTGCTGAAGCGGCAAGAACTATGTCTGATGAAAAAGAAACAAGAGCAAATGGTGGAGCATTGGTGAATACTAAAACGCAAGATACTCGTTTTGAATTGACAAAAATGGATCCTAAAATATACGCTCAAGTGTCAAATTTGAAAGACAATGAGGTTTCTTTGCCATTTTTAGAAGATGAGCAAGGAAAGAAAGATTATAAGATTATGACTGTAACCAATAGAATTGATGAGCATACTGCTGATTACGCTAAAGATTATATCAAAATAAAAGATCTAGCTTTAAAAGAAAAACAAATTAAAGCTATAGCAAAATGGTTTGATGCAAAAATAAAAGATACCTATATAAAGATTTTAGGAGAGTATAGAGATTGTACTTTTGCAAACAATTGGTTAAAAAAATAATTTTCATTAAATAAATAAAAAGAGTTAGTTTTATGATTTCATAGTACTAACTCTTTTTAAATTAAAATATAGCGCAAAATGTCAGATGTAGCAGCAATACAGAGTTTAGTTCAAAAACGTAATGAACTAAAAAAAGAAATTGCAAAAATTATTGTGGGGCAAGAAGCTGTTGTTGATCAGATTTTGCTTTGTGTTTTTTCTGGAGGTCATGCATTGTTGGTTGGGGTTCCGGGTTTGGCCAAGACATTATTGGTAAATACTTTGGCGCAAGCATTAGGACTTGACTTTAAACGAATTCAATTTACTCCGGATTTAATGCCTTCCGATATATTGGGAAGCGAAATATTAGATGAAAGCAGACAGTTTAAGTTTATAAAAGGTCCTATTTTTTCAAATATCATATTAGCAGATGAAATAAATAGAACCCCTCCGAAAACACAAGCAGCTTTGTTAGAAGCAATGCAAGAACGTTCGGTAACTATTGCTGGAGAAAATCGTAAATTAAGCTTACCTTATTTTGTATTAGCTACTCAAAATCCAATAGAGCAAGAAGGAACTTATCCTTTGCCTGAAGCTCAGTTAGATCGATTTATGTTTGCGGTAAAGCTAGAATACCCTTCATTTGATGAGGAAGTTCAGGTAGTTAAACGCACAACTTCAGATTCTGATGGTGTTATAGATCCATTATTTACTCCACAGGAAATTATTGATTTTCAGCATTTAATTCGTCGTATTCCAGTAGCAGATAATGTGGTGGAATATGCTGTAACATTGGTAAGTAAAACACGTCCTGATAATGCGCTTTCAAATGGTTTTGTGAAGAATTATTTAGATTGGGGAGCAGGACCAAGAGCATCACAGAATTTAATATTGGCAGCCAAAGCCCATGCTGCATTTCATGGTAAATTTTCTCCGGATATTGAAGATGTTCAAGCAGTGGCAACTGGAATATTGCGACATAGAATTATTAAAAACTATAAGGCAGATGCCGAGGGAATTACTGAAGAAATGATAATTTCAAAATTGATATAAGTATTTACTGTACAATATTTTTAATAAATACCATATTCTGAAAAGAATGTGGTATTTTTTTTTAAATCATTATTATGGCTTTATTATAAAACAGATTGTAAATTATCATTTTTTTAAAATGTTATCTTTAAATCGGTTTTATTTTTAATATAATTTATAAAAAATGATTATTTAGCAATAATAATTTTTGAAAAACGGACATCTATTAAATTTTTTTTAATTATCATCTTTAATTATTAAATTTGCGGGACAAAAAAATAAAAACACTTTTAATTATGGCTTTTTGATATTGAAATAATCAAGAAAATAAGCTATTAACCGCCTACAATTATGAACATTTATAACGATTACATCAAGGAGATCGAAGAACGAAAAGTACAGGGACTTCACCCTAAGCCAATTGATGACGCCGAATTGTTAAGCGAAATCATTGCACAAATTAAAGATTCTGATAACGCACATCGCGAAGATTCTCTTAAGTTTTTTATTTATAATACTTTGCCAGGAACCACAAGTGCCGCTGGAGAAAAAGCAAAGTTTTTAAAAGAGATCATTCTTGGAGAAACTGAAGTAAAAGAAATTACACCAGCATTTGCCTTTGAGTTATTGTCACACATGAAGGGAGGACCTTCAATTGAAGTACTACTTGATCTAGCCTTGGGTAATGATGCTTCTGTAGCCAAAGAAGCTGCAAATGTTCTTAAGACACAAGTTTTCCTTTATGATGCAGATACAGACCGTTTAAAAGAGGCATTCAAAAACGGTAATGCAATTGCAAAAGAAATTATAGAAAGTTATGCACAAGCAGAGTTCTTTACAAAATTACCAGAAGTTGCTGAAGAAATTAAGGTAGTTACTTTTATTGCTGGTGAGGGTGATATTTCGACAGATTTACTTTCTCCAGGAAATCAAGCTCACTCACGTTCAGACCGTGAACTTCATGGTAAGTGTATGATTACTCCACAGGCCCAAGAGGAAATCAAGGCGCTTCAAGCACAACACCCTGATAAATCTGTGATGTTGATTGCTGAGAAAGGTACTATGGGTGTAGGTTCATCAAGAATGTCAGGTGTAAATAACGTGGCACTTTGGACAGGTAAACAAGCAAGTCCATACGTTCCATTCGTAAATTTTGCTCCAATTGTTGGAGGAACAAACGGTATTTCTCCAATCTTCCTTACAACTGTTGATGTTACAGGTGGTATTGGTATTGACCTAAAAAACTGGGTAAAGAAAGTTGATGCAGCTGGTAACGCTGTTCGCAATGAAAATGGTGAGCCAATTCTTGAGCAGGCATACTCAGTTGCAACTGGAACTGTACTTACTATAAATACAAAAACTAAGAAACTTTATAATGGAGATAAAGAGTTGATTGATATTTCAAGATCTTTCACTCCTCAAAAAATGGAATTCATTAAAGCTGGTGGATCATACGCAATTGTGTTTGGAAAAAAACTTCAAACATTCGCAGCTAAGGTTCTAGGTGTAAATATTCCTTCTGTATTTGCTCCGTCAAAAGAGATTTCTCATGATGGACAAGGTCTTACAGCTGTTGAAAAAATCTTCAACAGAAATGCTGTGGGGTCAACTCCAGGTAAAATATTACACGCTGGTTCTGATGTTCGTGTAGAAGTAAACATCGTAGGTTCGCAAGATACGACAGGTCTTATGACTGCTCAGGAATTGGAGTCAATGGCTGCTACAGTGATTTCGCCAATTGTTGATGGTGCTTACCAATCAGGTTGTCACACTGCTTCAGTATGGGATAAGAAAGCTCAGGCAAACATTCCAAAATTGATGAAATTCATGAACAATTTCGGTTTGATTACTGCTCGTGATCCGAAAGGTGTTTATCATTCAATGACTGACGTAATTCACAAGGTACTTAACGATATTACGATTGACGAGTGGGCAATCATCATTGGTGGTGACTCTCATACCAGAATGTCGAAAGGTGTTGCTTTTGGTGCTGACTCAGGTACAGTTGCCCTTGCCCTTGCTACTGGTGAAGCTTCAATGCCAATTCCAGAATCAGTGAAGGTAACGTTCAAGGGAGACATGAAAGGATATATGGATTTCCGTGATGTGGTTCATGCTACACAAGCCCAAATGCTTAAGCAATTTGGTGGTGAGAACGTATTCCAAGGTAGAATCATTGAGGTTCACATCGGAACTCTTACTGCTGACCAAGCATTTACATTCACTGACTGGACTGCAGAAATGAAAGCAAAAGCATCTATCTGTATTTCTGAGGATGATACTTTGATCGAATCATTGGAGATTGCTAAAGGCAGAATCCAGATCATGATCGACAAAGGAATGGACAATGAGAAACAAGTGCTTCAAGGATTGATTAATAAAGCGGATAAGAGAATTACTGAGATTAAATCAGGCGAGAAACCAGCTCTAACTCCGGATGCAAATGCTAAGTACTACGCTGAAGTTGTTGTTGATCTTGATTTGATTGCTGAGCCAATGATCGCTGACCCAGATGTGAATAACGCAGATGTTTCTAAACGTTATACTCACGATACAATCAGACCTCTATCTTTTTATGGAGGAGATAAAAAAGTAGATCTTGGATTTATCGGTTCTTGTATGGTACACAAGGGTGATATGAAAATCCTTGCTCAAATGCTTAAAAATATAGAAACACAAAAAGGTAAAGTTGAATTCCAAGCACCGCTTGTAGTAGCGCCACCTACTTATAACATCGTAGATGAATTGAAGGCTGAAGGTGATTGGGAAGTTTTACAGAAATACTCAGGTTTCGAATTCGACGATAATGCCCCTAAAGCTTCGGCACGTACTGAATATGAGAACATGTTGTATCTAGAGCGTCCAGGATGTAACCTTTGTATGGGTAACCAAGAAAAAGCAGCTAAAGGAGATACGGTAATGGCAACCTCTACTCGTCTTTTCCAAGGAAGAGTCGTAGAAGATACAGAAGCTAAAAAAGGAGAATCTTTGCTTTCGTCAACACCGGTTGTAGTTCTGTCAACAATACTTGGTAGAACGCCTACGATTGACGAATATATTACCGCAGTAGAAGGTATCAATTTAACTAAGTTTGCACCTTCTAATAAGCAATTAGTTAAATAACAAATGATTAGTTAAGCATGTATTCAAAAGCCCGAGTTATAAACTCGGGCTTTTTTTTTAATAGCTGCTCTATTTTTTGTACCTTGTGATGTTTAAATAAAGTATAAAATAATTATATAAATCTTATGGCTTTTGATATTGAAATGATTAAAAAAGTGTATGACAACATGAAGACTCGTGTTGATGCAGCACGTGAGATAGTTGGTCGTCCGCTTACTTTAACAGAGAAAATTTTATACAGTCATCTTTGGGATGGAACAGCCTCTAAGGCTTTTTCTCGTGGAGTTGATTATGTAGATTTTGCTCCAGACAGAGTTGCTTGCCAAGATGCAACAGCTCAAATGGCATTGTTACAATTTATGCATGCTGGTAAATCAAAAGCAGCAGTTCCCACAACGGTTCACTGTGATCATTTGATCCAAGCCAAAGTTGGTGCTTCTACAGATTTAGCAGTAGCAAATACACAGTCAAAAGAAGTTTTTGATTTCCTGTCTTCAGTTTCAAATAAATACGGAATTGGTTTCTGGAAACCAGGATCAGGAATTATTCATCAAATTGTATTAGAAAATTATGCTTTCCCAGGAGGGATGATGATTGGTACTGATTCGCATACAGTAAATGCGGGTGGATTAGGAATGTTAGCCATTGGTGTTGGTGGAGCAGATGCAGTAGATGTAATGTCTGGAATGTCTTGGGAATTAAAATTTCCTAAATTAATTGGAGTAAAATTGACTGGAAAATTATCCGGTTGGACAGCTCCAAAAGATGTTATTCTAAAAGTAGCCGATATTCTTACTGTAAAAGGAGGAACTGGAGCTATTGTAGAATATTTTGGAGAAGGCGCCTTGAATATGTCTTGTACAGGAAAAGGAACTATCTGTAATATGGGAGCTGAAATTGGTGCTACAACATCTACATTTGGTTATGATGATTCTATGCGTAGATATTTAACGGCTACAGATCGTCAGGATGTAGTGAATGCTGCGGATAAAGTGGCTTCATACTTAACTGCCGATCCAGAAGTATATGCTAATCCAGAGCAATATTTTGATCAACTTATCGAAATCAACTTATCAGAATTAGAACCACATATCAACGGGCCTTTTACACCAGATCGCGGAACTCCGGTTTCTAAAATGAAAGCTGAAGCTGAAGCTAATGGTTGGCCAATAAAAGTAGAGTGGGGATTAATCGGTTCTTGTACCAACTCTTCTTATGAGGATATGTCAAGAGCAGCTTCTATTGTTGAACAGGCTGTTGCACACGGAATCACCCCAAAAGCAGAATTCGGAATCAATCCGGGATCTGAGCAAATTCGTTACACTATCGAAAGAGATGGTATCATTGCTACTTTCGAAAAACTGGGAACCAAAGTATTTACCAATGCTTGTGGACCATGTATCGGACAATGGGATAGAGCTGGAGCCGATAAAGGAGAAAAGAATACAATCGTGCATTCATTCAACCGTAACTTCTCTAAAAGAGCAGACGGTAACCCAAATACACATGCTTTTGTGACTTCGCCAGAAATGGTGGCAGCATTGGCTATTTCAGGGAGATTGGATTTCAATCCATTGACTGATACTTTGCTGAACGATAATGGGGAAGAGGTGAAGTTAAACGCTCCATTTGGTGATGAGTTGCCAAAAAGAGGTTTTGATGTTGAGGATGCCGGTTTTCAAGCACCGGCAGAAGATGGTTCAAGTGTTCAGGTAAATGTAAGCCCTACTTCAGATCGTTTGCAATTATTGGCTCCATTTGAAGCTTGGGACGGTAAAAATGTTACAGGAGCTAAATTATTGATTAAAGCTTTCGGAAAATGTACAACAGATCACATTTCTATGGCAGGACCATGGTTGCGTTTCCGCGGACATTTAGATAATATCTCAAATAATATGCTGATTGGTGCAATCAATGCCTTTAATCAAACTGCAAATTCTGTCAAAAACCAATTGACAGGAGCTTATGATGCAGTTCCTGCAGTGGCACGTGCCTACAAGGCAGCCGGAATCCCTTCTATTGTCGTTGGTGATCACAACTACGGAGAAGGATCTTCTCGTGAGCATGCCGCTATGGAGCCTCGTTTCTTGGGTGTAAAAGCAGTATTAGTAAAATCATTTGCACGAATCCATGAAACTAACCTTAAAAAACAAGGAATGTTAGGATTGACATTTGCTAACGAAGCTGATTATGACAAAATCCAAGAAGACGATACTATTAACATCACTGATTTGGTAGATTTTGCTCCAGGAAAACCATTAACTTTAGAATTTGTTCATGCTGACGGAAGCAAAGATATCATCTTGGCTAATCATACGTATAATGAAGGACAAATTGGTTGGTTCAAAGCTGGTTCCGCTTTAAACTTAATTGCGACTGATAGTAACGCATAAGTATTTTAAATTTTATATATCAAAAACTCTCAAGGTAACTTGGGAGTTTTTTATTTAGGTATATTAGGAGCTAATCCTGCTGTCATTTCAAGCTTGTTCATGTCTTTGTTTTTTTTCTTGATATAAAAGGAGCTTCCGTTGGTCGCTCTTTTATATCAAGAAAAAAATACAAGTCAACTTTACAAGACTTTTTATTTTTGTCTTAGCTAAGATATTGATATTTAAATGCTTTGTTTAATTAAAAGATTGGAAATTGAGATGTTTTTTCGTAAATTAGAGTGATTGAATTTAATCAATTATCTTATTTTGAACAGGAGAGATAGATTGTAAATAGCAAATGTAATGTTTCATAGAAGTCAAACACGACAAGAAGAATTAGCCAATGGGATTTCACATATTCTAGGGATACTTTTTTGTTTGATAGCAATGCCTTTTGTGATTGAAACAGCTTATAGACAAGATAATTCCGTTACAGTATTATCTGTTATAACTTTTGGAATAGGAATGTTGCTGGTATATACATCTTCTACTTTATATCATTTAGCTAAAAACGAAAAGACAAAAAAACTTCTTAATATAGCGGATCATATCAGTATATATTATCTCATTGCAGGAACATATACACCTCTCATGGTGCGCTATTTAAATCATGATACAACAGTTGTTTTTCTTGGAGTAATGTGGTCTATTGTGGCTTTGGGAACTATTTTGAAAATTTTTTGCACCAAGCGATCTGATTTTTTATCGATGTTGGTTTATGTGGCAATGGGCTGGATGATTGTTTTTGTTATTAAACCATTGTTGCATACAGTTCCTCCTGTTGTACTTGATTTGATTTTTGCAGGTAGTGTGAGTTATACTTTAGGTATTTATTTTTTTGTAAAAGGGGATAAACGATACTATCATACTATATGGCATCTCTTTGTGCTTTTAGGCACAGTACTTCATTATATTTCTATTTTTATAAGTCTATAATGTTCTTTTTAGGGTTGTGATAAAAAAAACTGTACTGTTAAAAAGGATAGGATTATTGCATTTTCTAAAATTTTAGTAATCCTTTAACTTTCAAATCTAACAAATAACTTATATTTGTGAATCTTCAAAAAAAAATCATTTTTGAAAGAAAAAGTACAAAAAGATTTAATAATTCGCCTCAAAATCGTTTGTATTTGTAAAAATGAGGTAGAAATTAAAAAAGTATGAAGTATTTTAGGGTATTAGTTTTTGTAATGACTTTATGTAGTGTAAGTGTTTTTTCACAAGATAAAAACATTAAGCATAGCATAGCAAAAGGAGAAACAATTTCTAGTATTGCTGAAAAATATAATGTTTCTGCTAGTTCAATTTATAAGTTAAACCCAAAAGCTAAAAAAACCTTGCAACTTAATCAGGTACTGTTGATTCCGATTGCAGATCTTAAAAAAACGAATAAAGTTGCTGCTATACCTGAGAAAACAACAGCAATTAATCACGAAGTTTTACCAAAAGAAACACTTTACGGGATTGTTAAGCAATATAAAACAACAACCGAATTACTCTTTAAAGCTAATCCACAATTAGAAACAGAAGGCTTAAAAATTGGTCAAATAATCAATATCCCAACAACAGGATTGACTAAAAGTGAAATTACAAGTTTATCCAATAAAAATACTTCCGAAATTGATGCAACTGCACCCTTGATGCATCAAGTGAAACCAAAAGAATCTTTGTATGTTATTGCTAAATTATATTCAGTAACTATTAAAGAATTAAATGAAGCCAATCCTAAAATTGGGAAAAAAGGATTGAGTATAGGGCAAATGATTACGATTCCAAGTAATGGGAAAGTGCCAAATGAATCCGTTGTTGTAGAAGAAAAAGCGATTCAAGAAATATCAAATGCAACTGTGGCTCCTGAAAATAAAACAGTGGAGCCAAATCAAAAGGAGAAGGGAAAAGTTCAAAAAGAGGTAATTGTTGCAAAAGAAATTGAAAGGGTTACTCCAAATGATGCAGAACCATTGATGCACAAAGTTAAATCTAAAGAATCATTGTATGTCATTGCTAAGCAATATTCGATTACATTAAAAGAATTGAAAGAAGCTAATCCGAAGATTGGAAAGAAGGGATTAAGTATAGGGCAAATGATTGTAATTCCAAGAAATGGAAAATCACCTAATGAATTAGTTGTTGTAGATGAAAAAGTGATTCAAGAAACATCGAATGTAACTGAGGTTTCTGAAAAGAAAACAGTGGAGTCAAATCAAAAGGAGAAAGGAAAAGTTCAAAAAGAGGTAGTTGTTACAAAAGAAGTTGAAACAGTTGCTCCAAATGATGCTGAACCATTGATGCATAAAGTTAAGTCTAAAGAATCATTGTATGTCATTGCTAAGCAATATTCAATTACATTAAAAGAATTGAAAGAGGCTAATCCAAAAATTGGAAAGAAGGGCTTAAGTATTGGGCAAATGATTGTAATTCCAAGTAAAGGAAAAATAGGAGAATCTATTGTTGTTGAAGAAAAAGCACAAGAAGTGACCAAAGAGGTTGCTGTTTCAAAAAATAATGAATCGGTTCCAGTTGTTGCAGAAAGTACAATAGATGCTCAAAATGGAGGTACAGATCTTATTCATGAGGTATTGCCAAAAGAGACTAAATATGGTATTGCTAAAAAATACGGCATTACGGTAGCAGTATTAGAAAAGCAAAATCCGGCAATTCAACAAAAATTATTAGTTGGTTCAAAGCTTACTATCCGCGTTCCAAATTCTACTATTGGAACAGTAACCAAAGAGGAAGTGGTTGAGGTTAAAGATACTGAGTCTGGTTCGACTATTAGTATTTCTAATGAAAGTTTAATAGATCAATTAATAGCCTCGGCTTCTGATCATATCGGAACGAGATATCGTAGCGGAGGAACCTCAAAGGCAGGTTTTGATTGTTCTGGTTTGATGTGTTCTACATTTGGAGGTTTTGATATAAAATTGCCTAGATCTTCTATAGAGCAATCTAGTTATGGAGAGAGAATAGATGTTGAAAATGCACAAAAAGGAGATTTGATTTTCTTTAGAACAAATGGAAGAAGTCGAATCAATCATGTAGGAATGGTTGTTGAGGTGGCAGATGGTGAGATTAAATTCATTCATTCATCGATTCATTCTGGAGTGATTATTTCCTCTACAAAAGAGCCATATTATCAGCGTAACTTTGCCCAGGTAAATAGGGTTGTGAAATAGTACTTTTTTAAAATATAAACAAATTGAACTCTTAAGGTAACTTAAGAGTTTTTTGTTTTTAGGATATAATTTCTTTGCGAAAATGCTATTCTTAATCATTTTCTAAAAAAAAGTATATCTTTAAGCCAACCAAAAAAATAAACCAAAAAAAAATGGAAGAACACAAACCAGAAGAATTTAAAAGAGAACTCGGATTATTAGACGGAACCATGCTTGTGGTGGGATCCATGATAGGTTCAGGGATATTTATAGTAAGTGCTGATATAGCCAGACAAGTAGGATCAGCGGGTTGGCTTACCTTAATATGGGTAATATCAGGATTAATTACCATGATAGCTGCAGTAAGTTACGGAGAATTGAGTGCAATGTTTCCTAAAGCGGGAGGGCAATATGTTTATTTAAAAGAAGCTTATAATAAATTAATAGCTTTTCTGTACGGATGGAGTTTCTTTGCAGTGATTCAAACTGGTACTATTGCTGCAGTAGGAGTAGGATTTTCGAAGTTTGCAGCTTATTTATATCCACCATTAAGTGATGATAATATATTGTATGAATTAGGCGCTTTTAAGCTTAATGCTGCACAAATCGTTTCTATAGTTACAATTGTATTGCTGACTTATATTAATAGCCGTGGAGTAAAAAACAGTAAAATTATGCAAACAGTTTTGACGGTTATTAAGATCTTATCTTTATTTGGTTTGATTGTTTTTGGATTTATGTTGGCTGCTAAAGCCGATATTTGGAATGCTAACTGGACTGATGCTTGGAGTTCAAGAGCTTTTGATGTTAAAAAGGGTTCTTGGATGCCTATTGGGGGTACAGCATTGTTGACTGGAATTTCAGCGGCAATGGTAGGTTCTTTGTTTTCTAGTGATGCTTGGAACGGAGTGACTTTTATTGCAGGTGAAATTAAAAACCCGAAACGTAATGTTGGTTTAAGTTTGTTTTTGGGAACATTTATTGTGACTATTATTTATGTAATGACAAATTTGATGTACCTCGCCGTGATTCCTTTTCAGGAAATTGCAGTAGCAAAATCAGATAGGGTGGCAGTAGTGGCTTCACAATATACTTTTGGAGACATGGGGACAATTATTATAGCTCTGATGATTATGATTTCGACTTTTGCTTGTAACAACGGATTGATTATGGCTGGAGCTCGAGTGTATTATACGATGGCAAATGATGGTTTGTTTCTTAAAAAGGCAGGTGAACTGAACGATGCAAGTGTGCCAGCATGGGCTTTGTGGGTCCAATGTATATGGGCTTCATTATTATGTTTGACAGGTAAATATGGAGATTTATTGGATTTTGTAATCATTATAGTTTTGATTTTTTATATCCTTACGATTTATGGAATCTTTATTCTCAGAAAAAAAATGCCTGATGCAGAAAGACCGTACAAGGCTTTTGGATATCCATTTCTTCCATTAGGTTACATAATTATAGCTGCAGCTATTTGTGTTGGATTATTATGTACTAAGTTTTCTACTTGTGGTTGGGGAGTTTTGATTATGCTTACAGGTATTCCGGTATATTATTTGACGAAACCGAAGGAATAAGTGTTTAGATTGTAACTCAGATATAATAAGGCTTTGCTAGTCTTCGGAATTAGATAATTGTCAAAATTAGTTAAATTAAAAAATCCATCTCAAATTTTTATGAGATGGATTTTTTTAGTTTTTAAAAAACAGAAACCCCGTTTTTTGAGGAATAAAACGGGGTTTTCTAGTGTAGTAAGCACTTATTTAATATCAGTAACTAAGTTTCTAATATTAATTCTTAATTCAAAGGAAGATTCCAAGCATCAGCTACTCCTTTGTAAAGGATTTTTCCTTTTGCAATGTTTAATCCTTTGTTTAATTCTTCGTTGTCAGCACATGCTTTTTCCCATCCTTTGTTTGCTAATTGTAAAGCATAAGGTAAAGTAGCGTTTGTTAATGCTAATGTAGATGTATAAGGAACAGCACCTGGCATGTTAGCTACACAGTAATGTACGATTTCGTCAATGATAAAAGTTGGGTTTTCGTGAGTTGTAGGAGTACAAGTTTCGATACATCCACCTTGATCTACCGCTACGTCTACTACAACAGTTCCTGGGCGCATTAATTTTAGCATGTCACGTTTGATCAAGTGAGGTGCTTTTGCTCCTGGAATTAATACTGCACCAACGATTAAATCTGCATCAGTAATTTCTTTGCTAATGTTATAGTGATTAGACATAATTGTAGTTACGTTTGCAGGCATAACATCATCTAAATAACGTAAACGTGCTAAACTCACATCCATAATAGTAACTTGAGCTCCTAAACCTGCTGCCATTTTAGCTGCTTGAGTTCCTACAATTCCACCACCAAGAATTAATACTTTAGCTGGAGGAACACCTGGAACACCACCAAGAAGAATTCCTCTTCCTTTTAATGGTTTTTCAAGATATTTAGCACCTTGTTGGATAGCCATACGACCAGCAACTTCAGACATTGGTACTAATAAAGGTAAGCTACGATCTGTTTTTTCAACTGTTTCGTAAGCTAAACAAATAGCTTGACGCTCAATCATTGCATGAGTTAACTCCTCTGATGATGCAAAGTGGAAGTAAGTGAAAAGTAATTGATCTTTTTTGATTAAATTGTATTCAGAAGCTATAGGCTCTTTTACTTTGATAATCATTTCGGCAATATTGTATACCTCTTCAATAGTTGGTAAGATTACAGCACCAGCTGCAGTATATTCTTCATCTTCAAAACCGCTTCCTTCACCTGCAGTTGCTTGAACATAAACAGTATGTCCGTGGTTTTTCATCTCAGCAACACCTGCTGGAGTTAGAGCAACACGATTTTCGTTATTCTTGATTTCTTTTGGTACACCGATTATCATATTAATAGTATTAAGTTGTTGATTTCTAAATTGAATTACAAATTTAGGATATAAAGAAAAATTTAATGCATATTGATTTAAAATAAGAAAATATTATTTTTATTTAGTATTTTAGCATAAAATAATTCCGTATTTGACGCTTTTTATATTTCTAAAAAGAAAATTAATCGGATTATTAGAAGTTTAATGAATTCCTTTATGTTATGACTTTAGATGAAATTGACAGAAAAATATTGCGTCTTCTGCAAGAAGATGCGCATCTGACCTTAAAAGATATTTCGAGTAAAATAAATTTGTCTCTTACTCCAGTTCATGATAGGGTTAAACGTCTTGAAAAAGAGGGTGTTATAGAGAAGTATGTCTCAGTTTTGAATAAGAAAAAACTAGGTAAAAACTTAACGGTTTATTGTCAGGTAACTTTGGTTAGGCAGACTTTTGATATATCGGATAGCTTTAATCTGGCTATTTTGAATTTACCCGAAGTGGTAGAGTGTAATTTTGTTTCGGGAAGTTTTGATTATATGTTAAAAATTGTTTTGCCGGATATGGAAAGCTATCATCATTTTCATCAAAAGAAATTATCGGTTTTACCAGAAGTATCTTTGATCAATAGTTTTTTTATTATTTCGGAAGTGAAGAGTACGACAGTTTTACCG